>JAPUKZ010000250.1 GCA_027295405.1 Gammaproteobacteria bacterium | reverse complement strand
CTGCCTGGTTTTCGCGTCTGATCTCATAGCCTGGAATCCCGGGCACACCGGGGCTAGGGGAAATCTAGGCGGGGGCGGGGGTCCGGGGGGGGGGGGCGGGGGCGGTGGCCCGCAGTTCAAGCGCCGCCCGCTGGCGCAGGTCCACCAGTTGCTGCTCACGATCGGAGCAACGATCAAGGCGGTTCTGCGCCGACAGCTGTTCGATTTGTGCGAGAGTGTTGTTGAGCGCTGCGATCATGGGGTCGGTTGAGTATAATTGACTGCTGTTAGCTGCGAAACTGGTAATGCGTCAGCTGAAATCACGCGGGCTCTGAGGATGGGTGTACCCACTGCCGGGGTTGGAACGGGGAGAGTATAAGCAGGTGATAAGCGCCGACAGGGATACCCGCATCGTGATTACCGGCGGCGCCGGCCTGATAGGCCAGAATCTGGTGGTTGGTTTGCTGGAGAAGGGCTATCGCCGGCTCACCGTCATCGACAAATCACACAATAATCTGGCGACTCTGTCTGCCTTGCATCCCACAGTACAGGCTGTTGAGGCGGACCTTGCCTGCGCTGGTGACTGGTGCCAGCTGTTGCGGGCTGCACAGGTCGTGGTAATCCTGCACGCCCAGATTGGCGGCTTACAGGAGCGGGAGTTTCAGCGCAATAACGTCGAGGCCACCCGTGCAGTGCTGGATGCCCTGGCTGACAACCGGGATTGCTATATTGTGCAAGTGAGCTCATCGGTGGTTAACTCCAGGGCGGATGATTTCTACACTCGCAGCAAACTGGAGCAGGAAAAACTGGTCACTGGCTCTGCGCACCCGTGGCTGGTATTGAGGCCGACGCTGATGTTTGGCTGGTTTGACCGCAAGCACTTCGGCTGGTTGTCACGGTTCATGGGCCGCAGTCCGGTATTCCCCATACCCGGCAACGGTTTGTACCTGCGCCAGCCCCTGTATGCCCGGGATTTTTGTTCGATTATCATGAGCGCCATCGAACATCGGCCCAGTGGTGAATGCGTTAATATCTCCGGCAAGGAAAAGATACCCTACCTGGACATCGTCAAGACGATCAAACGGGTGACCGGCAGCCGCAGCTTAGTGCTGCCAATTCCCTATACCCTGTTCCACTGGCTGCTGCGCATATACGCCTGGTTTGACCGCAATCCGCCGTTCACCGTCAGCCAGCTGGAAGCGCTGGTGATCGACGAGACCTTCGAGGAAGTGGACTGGGAGGCCCGCTTCGCGGTGCGTGCTACACCGCTGGCCGAAGCACTGAAACTGACCTTCAAACACCCCCGTTACAGCCAGGTTGTGCTGGAGTTCTGAATGAATGTAGCGGTCATCGGGGGTGGCCCCATGGGCCTGGCGGCGGCCTATGCGCTGCTCAAGCGCGGCCACCAGGTGGACCTGTACGAGGCGGACAAGGTTCTGGGGGGAATGTCCGCCTGTTTTGATTTTGACGGGCTGCAAATAGAGCGCTTTTATCATTTCATCTGCACCGGGGACCAACCTTATTTCCAGTTGCTGGAAGAACTGGGCATCGCCGATGAACTGCGCTGGGTGGAAACCCGGATGGGCTACTATCACCGGGGTTCCACCCAGGACTGGGGCGACCCCTGGTCGTTGCTGCGATTTCGTGGACTCGATCTGGTTTCAAAAATTCGCTACGGCCTGATGGCACTGTCTTCGACCCGGCGCCGCGACTGGAGAAAGCTGGACCGTGTCGATGCCGTAACCTGGTTGCGGCGCTGGGTGGGCAGCAAAGCCTACGATGTGTTGTGGCGACAGCTGTTCGAATTAAAGTTCTACCACTATAGCGACAACCTGTCTGCGGCCTGGATCTGGGCGCGCCTGCGCCGGGTGGGGACCTCCCGCAAGAACCTGTTTCAGGAACAGCTAGGTTATCTTAACGGCGGCTCCCAATTGCTCATCGACCGGCTTGCGGACGCCATCACAACCAGGGGTGGCAACATTCACCTCAATCTGCCCGTGGAGCAGGTGGTGATTGAGGATGGGCGAGCCACAGCGGTGCGCTGCGAATCAGGGCTCATCCAACACGATGCGGTAATCAGCACTATTCCCCTGCCCTTTGTGCCGAAAATGATTCCCGAATTGCCGGATCCGGTGCTGGCAGCTTATCGCAGCCTTGAGAACATCGCGGTGGTCTGTGCACTGGTCAAACTGCGGCGGCCCTTGAGCAAGTATTTCTGGATGAACATCACTGATCCCTCGCTGCCCATACCGGGAGTTATCGAGTACTCCAACCTCAACCCCCTGCCGCAAACCGTGCTGTACCTGCCCTTCTACCTGCCGGGAGAGCACCCGGATTACCAGCAGGATGATGCCTGGTTTGTGGAGCGCTCCCGGGCGTGCCTGCAGCAACTCAATCCGCAACTGGCGACAGAGGACATCCTGACGATCAAGGTGGGGCGCTACCGCTTTGCCCAGCCCATCTGCCCGCCGGGCTTTCTAGACACGCTTCCTCCCATCCAGCCGGGCGTGGAGGGCTTGTGGGTGGCCGATACCTCTTATTACTACCCGGAGGATCGCTCCATCTCCGAGAGCGTCAAGCTCGGTGAAACCCTGGCCGAGAGCGTTGGTCTTTAGGGCCTTGTGCAAGGGGTACAGGTGCCTGGGGTCCAGGCGCCTGCTCTCGGAGCAGTTCCCCCGCTTTCTCGCCGCCGGGGGTCTGGCCGCCCTGGCCAACTTTGCCAGCCGCTTCCTGTTCAGCGAATTCATGCGCTTTGAATACGCAGTAACCTGCGCCTTTTTTGTCGGTCTCAGCAGCGGGTTTATGTTGAATCGACACTTCGTATTTCGCAGTTCCGCCAATTCCCCGGGCAAGGAAATGCTGTACTACTTCCTGGTCAATATGCTGGCCCTGATGCAAACCTGGCTACTGAGTGTAGTCCTGGCGCAGGCACTGACACCGCAGCTGGGTCAGCAGTCCGGACAAGCTATTGCACATATCGCTGGTATAATGCTGCCGACCTTGACCAGCTATCTGGGTCACAAGTATTTCACCTTCAGAGAGCGCGATTCCTGAGCCATGGACAGCAGCAGCCTTAGCGATCAGTACCAGCGCCGGTTTCAGGCCAGCGCCGACTATCGTGACCAGGTCTGGAAGAAAATACTGGAAGCGCAGCTGCAGTCGCTGGTAGGCGAGGACCAAATCGTGCTGGACCTGGGTTGTGGCTGGGGCGAGTTCAGCCGCAACGTCGCGGCGAAACAAAAATTCGCCATGGACCTGAACGCCGACGCCGCCAGCCATCTCGATGCCGCCACCGAATTCCTGCACCAGGATTGTTCACAAGCCTGGCCACTGGCGGAGAATTCACTGGATGTTGTATTCAGCAGCAACTTCATCGAGCACCTGCCCGACAAGGAGGCCCTGGAGCGAACCCTGGAACAGGCGCTGCGCTGCCTGAAACCCGGCGGCCGCATTATCTTACTGGGACCCAATATTCGCTATGTGGCAGGTGCCTACTGGGATTACTGGGACCACCACATTCCGCTCACCGACAAGTCCCTGGCTGAACTGTTGTCGCTGAAGGGTTTCGAGGTATGCCACTCTGTCGACCGCTTTCTGCCCTACTCCATGTCCGAGGGCCGCAATCCGCCCCTGTTCCTGGTGGCGCTGTACCTGCGCCTGCCAATGGCCTGGAAGCTATTTGGCAAACAGTTTCTGGTGGTAGCGAGACCCCTCGCAAAATGATCCTGGCCGCGCTGAAACTGATGCGGCCGCACCAGTGGAGCAAGAATCTGCTGGTGTTCGTCAGTATGTTGGTCGGGCACCAGTATCATGACATGAGGCTATTGTCCCTCACCGTACTGTGTTTCTGCGCCCTGTGCCTGGTTGCGTCCGCCGGCTATGTGGTCAATGACCTGGTAGACCTGGAAGACGATCGCAACCACCCGCAGAAAAAACACCGACCACTACCCGCCGGACAACTGTCACGCACAACGGCCAGCGTAGTATTTGTGCTGTTGGCAACAGCGGGTTTCTTGCTGGCAGCCCTGGCGGGTCCCTACGTTCTGTTTTGCCTGTTCATTTATCTCGCCATCAGCCTGGCTTATACCGGCTGGTTCAAGCGTAAACTGCTGCTGGATATCATCGTGCTGGCCGGTCTCTACACCTTGCGAATTCTCGCCGGGGTGGCGGTATTGGGTACCGAACCCAGCTTCTGGTTACTGGGTTTTGCCATGTTCCTGTTTTGCTCCCTGGCGGCCCTGAAACGTTTCATAGAGATCCAGGAACGCCCAGCGGAAGCGCTCGAGGCCCACTCGGTGCGCGCCTACATACCTCAGGATCAGCCGATAATCAGCATGATCGGGATTACCAGCGGTTTCCTCGCAGTACTGGTACTGGCCTTCTACATCGACAGCAGCGAGGTCACCAGCCTGTATGAACACGCGGTACTGCTGTGGTTGATGTGCCCCCTGTTAATGTACTGGATTGGGCGTATCTGGCTGCTGTCCTCACGTTCCCTGGTGCACGGCGATCCCGTGGTGTTCGCCCTGCGCGACCGCGCCAG
>JAPUKZ010000025.1 GCA_027295405.1 Gammaproteobacteria bacterium | reverse complement strand
GACGCCGGGATACTTTGCGCAACGCAGTGCTTGAGGTTCGCGAACAGTACGAGGTGCTGATGTGAGGCTGCTGTTGCTGTTATTGCCCTTGCTGCTGAGCATGGAGGCATCCGCCCACCGCTTCGCGCCCTCGTTGTTGCGCATATTTGAAATCGGCGATGGGCAGTACTCGGTAGTGTGGAAAACACCCGCGCAAGCCACTAGTGCGATACCCCTGCGGCCTGTATTTCCCGATAATTGTACCGTCGTTGGTGGCGATCCCGGCACCCTGGAAGGTACCGGTGTGGTCAGCAGCTGGCGCTTGCAGTGCAGCGGTGGACTACTGGGGCAATCCATCGCCGTCAGTGGCCTGTCGGAAAACCAGTCCTCGGTATTGTTTTCACTGGAGACCAGTGACGGCTATTTTTACCAGACCCTGCTCAACAGCGCGCAGGCCAGTTTCACGGTTTCGGAGGAGCCCGGAGCCGGCGTTGTCGCAAGGGAGTACATCGGCCTGGGTGCCGAGCACATCTGGAGCGGCCCCGATCACCTGTTGTTTGTATTTGGCCTGCTGTTGCTGGTGGGCTGGGGCAAACGGCTGGTGTGGACGATTACCGCGTTTACTGTCGGCCACAGCATAACCCTGTCGCTGGTAACCCTGGGTTACTTCAAGTACCCGGTGGCGCTGGTAGAGTTCGCTATCGCTGTCAGTATCTTCGTGTTGGCTGTAGAGCTGGCCCGCCCCGATCAGGGCGGTATGTTCCGACGCTACCCCTGGTGGCTGGCCGGCGGTTTTGGCTTGCTGCACGGTATGGGTTTCGCCGGTGCGCTGGCGGAAGTGGGACTGCCCCAGGCTGAATTGCCACTGGCCCTGTTGTCCTTCAATGTCGGTATCGAGCTGGGCCAGTTGGCGTTTATCTTTGCCCTGGTTGCACTGTGGGAAGTCTCGAAAAAAAGCTTGCAGCACCGGCAGCGGGAGTTGCTGCCGGTGTCGGTCTATGTGCTGGGTTCGCTGTCAGCGATGTGGTGTATCCAGCGTGCCCTGGAGGTGATCTGAACCGGCGCTATCTTTCTGCGCCGGGATAATTATGCATCTCAATAAAAGGATGGAACGCCAGTTCTATGCCTTCCTCAATGTGGCTGTCATTTTCCAGCAGGCTCCGTCGGCGCACGAAGCGGCCACTGCTGGAGCGGGTATCGATGGCTTCCGTGGTATCGAGACCGCCTATGCTGGTGAACACACGATGCAGCTCCATATTGTAGATGCTAACCCACAGGGACGCGGCCTTGGCCGATTTGTTCCAGTTGAAATTCGAGGAGACGCCATCACCCGGACCTTGCAGTGTGGGTTTTCGACTGACACCGTGCCAGCGGGCCAGGTGCTTTAGTCCACCGGAGAAGCTGATTTCCTGCTCCAGCAGATCGGTGAATATTATGGCGTCCACCTTTTCGCTCTTTTGCAGTTCGTCGCGTACGTTTATCAGGATCAGGGCGAAGGTCTTCTGGTTGATGCGACCGGTGGTGGGGTCGTAGGGGTTACCGTACATTCGCACTGCAGTCTTCCAGCGTTGTTGAAATAAACGCCCCGGTAGCACCTTGATATCGTGCTCCTCCAGGTAGCTTTTGACCATTCTGTCGATCCGTGCTGCATGGTCTTTCAGGTAGTTTCGGGAGGGGCCGCCCAGGTTTACATGGGCGATGATCACACGTTTGATCGGTTGCTCTGCCAGTCGCTCCCTGTCAATGTCGTAGGGAAACACAGTCAGGTTGGCAGTCGGGGTGCTACTGCAGGCTGCTAAAAAGAACAGGGCCAGAATACTCAGTGTTCGAATCATGTTGTGCCTCGGATGCGGGTCGCGCACATGGTATCAAACTCTCGTGGTTGTTGGTGCACTGTTGTCTGCCCTTGTGTTTGACAATACCGCGGCAGGGTGAAATTGTATTAGACCAACCCGGTACGAAAGCAGAGTGATAGGCATGCTGATTGATGGTCCCCTGTACGCACAGCTTGCCAATGCTGCTACCGAGTCCCGGCGCCTGCAGCAGACAGGTTACGACGGCGTCTATACCCTGGAAGGGAGTGGTGACCCGTTTCTGCCACTGGCCATCGCCGCAGAACATTGCCCAGGGCTGACGATTGCCACGGGTATTGCCGTGGCATTCCCACGGAACCCCTCTCATATCGCCTACCAGGCCTGGGATCTGCAGCGATTCTCCAGCGGGAAATTCATGCTCGGAATTGGCTCACAGGTTCGCGCACATATCGAGCGACGCTTTGGTGTTGATTTTGATCCCCCGGCCAGGCGGATGCGCGAGTACATACTCGCCGTGAAAGCCTTTTTTGACTGCTGGCAAAATGGATCGGTGCTGGACTTCCAGGGCGAGTATTACCGTCATACCCTGATGACACCCATGTTCAACCCCGGTCCCCTGGAGAGCTGTCCGCCACCGATTTTACTGGGCGCAGTCGGCCCGCGCATGACCGCGGTCGCCGGCGAGGTGGCTGATGGCCTGATTGTTCACCCTTTCAACACGCAGCCCTTCCTGCGGGAGCAGCAGTTACCAGCGCTGGAGCGGGGCCGTGAGAGCGCTGATTCAAAGGCCGGTGACTATATTCTCCAGGTAGGGGCGATCTGTGTCACCGGCACCACCGAAGAGGAATACCAGGTAGCCGAGACAACGGTGAAGGGTTTACTGGCCTTTTACGCGTCTACTCTCGCCTACCTGCCGCCCATGGCTGCGGTTGGCTATGAGGATTTGCAGCCCGAACTGAACCGGCTTTCCAAACAGGGGCGCTGGGATGAAATGACGCTGTTGATCGACGATGATTTCCTCAAGGCCTTTGCGGTTTGCGGTGAGCCCGCTACCATAGCCCCGCAACTGCTGGATCGCTACGGAGGGATAGCGACTCGATTGAGCATCTACGCACCCTATGCGCTGCCCGACCAGACCTGGGGCGGAATCATCGCAGCACTCAAGGAGTAAGATTTTTGACCGATATACCCGAGGGTTACAAGTCACTCACCGGCATCAGCCCGGCGGAGGACCATATAGGCCCCTTTTATTACAAGAAGTCGGAGCAGGGCCTGAGCCTGGGCTTTCGTGCCGGGGCACACAACTGTAACGGCATCGATACGGTGCACGGCGGCGTGTTAATGGCCTTCGCGGACTATGCGGTGACCATGCTGGCGCTCAGCGGGGTCAAGGAAAACTGCACTTCGATCAGCTTCAGCAGTGATTTTATTGCCGCGGCGCGCCTGGGTGACTGGGTGGAGGCGAGGGGGGAGGTGGTCCGGCGCACCGGCTCGATGACCTTCGTCAATGGTCGACTGTTTAGTGGCGACACGGTCGTGTTGACATTCCAGTCGGTTGTTCGTCGACTCAAAAAGTCCGGCCAATGATCCTGGACCTCGGCGAAGTTGTACTCATCCTGGTGTTGGCGGCTTATGCCGCCTACTTGTTCCAGGCACTGCGGGTCAGGGAGTTGGCGCTACAGGCCGCCCGACGCAGTTGCGAGCGTGAGGGCGTTCAGTTACTCGACCAGAGCGTCAGTATACAGCGGCTATCCGTGAGCCGTGACGCGGGCGGCAAATGGCGGGTGTGGCGGCAGTACCGTTTTGAATACACTGTCGATGGCCAGGAGCGGGAGCGCGGCAATGTGATCATGTTGGGCAATCGACTGCAGGCGCTGGTAATGGCCGAACATACGCTGCACTAGATCAGCGGCTGAATTCGTAATCCCGCTCGACGTAGGCGATGCGGGTTTTGTAGGCACTGTACCATTCCTCGCGACCCCGCTCCTGGGTACGCAGATGTTCACTCTGTTGCTTCCATGCGGTGATCGCTTCCAGGCTTTGCCAGTAGCTGATGGTGATGCCGCAATCCTCCCGGGCGGATTCAACACCAAGAAAACCCGGTTGCCGGGCGGCCAGTTCTTCCATCCGTTGTGCGGTGTCGTTATAACCGGTATCGAGGTCGGTTTGAAGGCTGGTAAAAATCACCGCGTAGTAGGGCGGAGCTGGCGTTTTGGCGATTACACTCATGGTTCATTCCTCCACGGGGGTGGTAACACTGGTCCGGCTTGAGGTTGTCCACAGATTCTGTGGATAAGTCAGTGGGTAAAGTGTTAAACACCGCCTCCAGCGTAGTGCTGGCGGCCTGCAAGACAGATTGGTTAAATTTTGTTCAATGGCAATATATTCATATATATCAGCATGTTACACGATTTACTTTAAGTTAAGTTGTTAAAGCGCATCCTAAGTGTGTGAAAGTCTTGTGACCTCAAAAAAATGTGCATAACCTCTGTGTGAGTGCTACTAACTGTAACTTCTGCTACCTAAAAAGAAACAAAACCGCAGCCCCCTCCAGGCGCTTAAACTAGCAGTGACTACGCTGTCCCTTTTTCAGTAGAGTCTTACGCATTGTCAACTATTTTTGCAGGTGTTACCGGTCGCGGTCAGTCGCCGTGGTAGATGCATCCTGAAGTGCAGGTCTCGCGAATTTCTATGCTGTAGAGTTGCGGTAAATCCTCGATCAGTCGTTGCCATATCCAGCGGGCGATGTTCTCGCTGGTCGGATTTTCCAGCCCTGCTATGTCGTTCAGGTAGCGATGGTCCAACTGTTCGTGCAGCGGGCTGAAACTTTCTTTCAATGCCGCGAAATCCATTACCCAACCCGACTGGCCATCAACCGGGCCCCGCAGGCTGATGCGTACGTGGAAAGAATGTCCGTGCAGCCGGGCACATTTATGCCCCTGGGGAACCTGGGGTAAACGGTGTGCCGCTTCGAAGTGAAACTCTTTGTAAATATCCATGATGCTTGCGATTTTACTATTAAAAACAAGGGCTTTTCAGCTAATTCCTTTTTTTGGAAAATATCCCCGCAAGTGTTTGACAGCCAAAGGGATTTCTGTAGAATGCGCGTTCTCGGATTTCGGGGGTGATTAGCTCAGCTGGGAGAGCATCTGCCTTACAAGCAGAGGGTCGGCGGTTCGATCCCGTCATCACCCACCACAAGCTCCGGGAAGAAACTGCCGCGGACCGGTAGTTCAGTTGGTTAGAATGCCGGCCTGTCACGCCGGAGGTCGCGAGTTCGAGTCTCGTCCGGTCCGCCATTAAAAAAACCGCCAGCTGGCGGTTTTTTTGTGCCTGGCGCAACGCACCAGGCAAGGCTGTGCCGCTATCAAAAGCCGTGAACTATATCCAGTCGAGCGCGAATCAT
>JAPUKZ010000249.1 GCA_027295405.1 Gammaproteobacteria bacterium | reverse complement strand
TACTGGGTAGATTCCTACGCGTTACTCACCCGTCCGCCGCTCTACTCACTCCCGAAGGAACTTTCGCGCTCGACTTGCATGTGTTAGGCCTGCCGCCAGCGTTCAATCTGAGCCATGATCAAACTCTTCAGTTTAATCTTTAACCTCCGCCTCCATCTTGCAACAGAGAACAGGAGGGTTGGTTTCCCTGATAACTCAGGCCCACCAACAAATCCAAGCTCAGATACGTCATCGTAAATCAGTAATCCTATGAATCAATGAGTCACTTGTATCTGAATATTTCATAACGCGAAATACACTCAACAAGTGCCCACACATCTGTCTTTATCTTCTTGTTAAACAACTCTGCTCATCGCATGGACCGCAGAACAGCCCGGGGATTGCCCCGCACCGAGGCAGCGTATTATACGCATCGAACCCCGGAAGGCAACATTAAATACAAGTATTTTCAGGGGAATATTGAGGCGGCGCAAAAACCGCGGATAAACACTTCAAGCAATTGAAATTACTGACATTTTAATTGGCCCCGCTGATCAGATTTTGATCGACGACAGACAGCTCAGGCGATCTCGAACAGGTGATACTTCTTCTTGCCTAATTTGGCGAGATAAAAGCGACCAAAAAGCGCCTCTTCCGGCAGGAAGCATTGAGCGAGCCGCATATTGTCATCCCAGCCCAGGGGGCGACCATTGATGGTCACCGCCTGTCGGCCCAGGGCGTCCTTCACCTGTTTGCCCGACGCAGCCAGGCCGCTATCGGTCAGGACCTGGGTAAGCGTGCCATCCTCGAAATCGCTGCGAGCCAGGGTGGAAGCCGGCAGGCCATCCAACCGTAATTGCTGCACATCACTTTCCGACAGGCTGGCAATGCTGCCACTGAACAAGGCCGCGGTAATACGCCGTGCCGCTTCCAGCCCCGCTGCACCATGCACCAGCCGGGTGACTTCGGTAGCCAGCACGCCCTGGGCTTCAGGTCGCCCCTGGCGCTCACGGTCCGCGGCTTCAAGAGCGACGATGTCCGCGACTTCAAGAAATGTGAAATAGCGCAGGAACCGGTAGGCATCGGTGTCAGCGCTGTTCAGCCAGAACTGGTAAAAGGCGTAGGGGGAAGTGCGGGCCGGGTCCAACCATATAGTCCCGGTTTCCGTTTTACCAAACTTGGCGCCGTCGGCCTTGGTTACCAGGGGCATGGTCAGACCATAGACCTGGGCGCCATGCAGACGCCGGGTAAGGTCAATACCGCCGGTGATATTGCCCCACTGGTCTGAGCCGCCGATCTGCAGCGTACAGTTGTAGAGCCGATTCAGCTTGGAAAAATCATAGGATTGCAGAATCAGGTAGGTGAATTCAGTAAAACTGATACCGCTGCCTTCCCGCTCAATTCGCTGCTTCACCGACTCCTTCTGGATCATGGCGTTGACGGAGAAGTGTTTACCCACATCTCGCAGAAAAGACAGCACATCCATGTCGGCCATCCATTCCAGGTTGTTGACTACCAAGGCAGAATTCGCACCACAATCAAAGTCTATATAAGCAGCGACCTGATCCCTGATTTTGTCGACCCAAGCGGAGATAATATCCGGGGTATTGAGTTGGCGTTCCTGGGCCTTGAAGCTGGGGTCACCGACCAGCCCGGTGGCGCCACCGACCAGCGCGATGGGCTTGTGCCCGGCCAACTGGAAGCGGCGCAGCACCAACAGGGGCACCAGGGATCCAATATGCAGGCTGTCAGCAGTCGGGTCGAAGCCGCAATAGAGCGTGCGTGAGCCGGTGGAAAGATGCTCTACCAATGCCTCTTCGCCCGCCAGTTGAAAGATCAACTCGCGGGCCCTGAGGTTCTCTATGATTGCCCCGTTTTCCATGTGCCGACCGTAGCCATCTTTATGCGACTGTTTAGGAAGCGCGAACCTTACATCAACCCTTACTAAATGCAAGTCTGTGACTAATTCCCACTTACATCTGCGGGGCAGTTTTTTTGGTATACTGGCGGCAGAAGAATATTGGACCACAAGACCAGATGACAGTAGTGAACACGGGGCGCAGCAGTACTCGCACCGACAACTTCCTTGGCTTTCCACGCCGGCACCTGTTGCTGGCGGCCGGTCTGGTGCTGGTCTTCGCGACGCTGTTGTCGCTGGGCGCCGGTGATGTCGAAGCCAATCGCAAATCCGTGCCACTGATCCTGGATCTCGAAGCCGCGCCCGCCATCGCGGCAGAACTACTCCCCGAGGAAACGGTGATCCCGGCCTGGCAGGATTACCAGGTCCGCTCCGGTGACAACCTCTCCCTGATATTCCAGCGCGCCGGACTGGATGATGGCGATGTCTACCACGTGGTCAGCAGGGCGCCCGGCGGCCGCTCGCTCACCCGTATCTATCCCGGTCAGACCCTGAGCTTCCAGATCTCCGAACAGGGCGAACTGCAGGCCCTGCGTTACCAGCAATCACGCCTGACCAGCGTCATCTACACCCGCGTGGAGGACGCCTACGAAGTGGAGAACCTGGTGCGCGAACCGGAGCGGCATCGCAGCTTTGCCTCAGCCACAATAAAGTCGTCCCTGTTCCTGGCCGGCAAAGATGCCGGCATGACCCACAACACCATTATGGAATTGGCCAACATATTTGGTGGTGTTATCGATTTCGTACTCGACCCGCGCGTGGGTGACAAGTTCCATGTTCTGTATGAAGAGCTCTATCTCGACGGCGAGAAACTGGGTGACGGTGAGATCCTGGCCGCCGAGTTCATCAACCAGGGCAAGCGCCACACCGCTTTTCGCTATATCGATGAAAATGGCAAAGTGGGTTACTACTCCGAGGACGGGGTGAGCATGCGCAAGGCCTTTCTGCTGGCGCCGGTGGATTTCACTCGCATCAGTTCCAATTTCAATTTGCGCCGGCTGCACCCCATTTACAAGACTACCCGCCCTCACCGCGGTACCGATTACGCGGCACCCCGTGGCACACCGGTATTCGCAGCGGGTGACGGCCGCGTGGTTGAAGCGGGCTATACCAGGGCCAACGGCAACTACGTGGTAATCAAGCACGGCGCGCAATTCACCACCAAGTACCTGCACTTGCACAAGCGCAAGGTCAAGAAAGGCAGCCGCGTGGAGCAGCAGCAAATTATCGGCACCGTGGGTTCTACCGGCGCCGCCACTGGCCCCCACCTGCACTATGAATTCCTGCTTAACGGTGTGCACCGCAATCCGCGCACCATTCACAAGAAGTTGCCCAAGGCCCGCAGCCTGGCCCAGGCCAAAATGCCCCGCTTCCGGGATCAGACGCGCAGCCTGTACATGCAACTGGCTTCCGTGCGGCAGAGTCAGCTCGCCCGCAATTCCGAGCCAACCAGCCCTATCGCCACCCTCTGAGCCACCATGGCTGACTCTTTACTGCTGGGTTTGATGTCCGGCACCAGCATGGATGCCATTGATGCCGCCCTGCTGCGGATCGGCAGTGACGGTTTTCAGCTGGTGGACGCGCTGGAACATCCCATCCCAGCCACAACTCGCGCCGCTATCGCTGAGTTATGCCACTCGGGAAATCGGGAAATCGAACGCATGGGAGAATTGGACCGTGAGCTGGGCGAGCTCTTTGCCAGTGCCAGCCTGGCACTGCTGGCTCAATCCGGAATTAGCGCAGATCAAATCAGGGCGATTGGCAGTCACGGCCAGACCATCCGTCACCATCCCCCCTCCAGCCACCACGCGCAGGCACCCTTCACGCTGCAAATCGGCGACCCCAACACCATCGCCGAGCTGACCGGTATAACCACAGTCGCCGATTTCCGGCGCCGGGATATGGCAGCCGGCGGTGAGGGCGCGCCGCTGGCGCCCGCCTTTCACGCGGCCGCTTTCCTGCAAAGCGATTGCCCACGGGCTATCGTGAACATTGGCGGTATCGCCAATATCAGCCTGCTGCAGAACAGTCAGGTATCTGGTTTTGATACTGGACCCGGTAACACCCTGCTCGATCTGTGGACGAACAAGCAGCGCGGCACAGCATTCGACCGCGACGGCGATTGGGCCGCCAGCGGGCAGGTTCGGGAAGAACTGCTGCAGCATTTGCTGCAGCACGACTATTTGCATAAAGAACCACCCAAGAGCACCGGCAAGGAAGCATTCAATCTGCCCTGGCTGCAGCAGAAACTACAGCGACAACAACTCCGCCCGGAAGACGTGCAGGCCACGCTGGCGGAATTTACCGCAGCGACTATCTGTCACAGTGTGCCGGATTCCATCACGGAGATTTTCGTTTGCGGTGGCGGCGCGTTCAACCGGGATCTGATGGCCCGCATTCAGCGCCGTGTCGCGCCTGCGCGACTGGCCAGCACCAGCCGGTTAGGTATCGCGCCCGAGTGGGTGGAAGCGGCAGCTTTCGCCTGGCTCGCCTACCGGTGCCTGGAAGGGCTGGCGGGCAATCTCCCCAGTGTTACCGGAGCCGCCGGCTCCCGCGTTCTAGGGGGCATCTACCCGGGTGGCACTCAGAAATAGATGTAGTCCTGTTCATCCATCAGCCGCTTTATTTCTGCGGGGGCATAGGGAACGGTGCCCACAAATGGCGGTAATTCTTCCGGGTTTATGCCATTGCCCCCCATCCAGGTTTCGCACACCTTAAGGTCCACCACTCCAAACGCAGACAGGCGGGCCGCCAGGTCAACGGTGGCCTTGTAGCGCGGGTAGTTCTGCAGCAACAGTATCCTGGCCTCGGGGCCATGCAGCACAAATTGCACGGGCGAGGGACTGTGCCGTCTGAGTATCCCCTGGTTAAGGAGTTGCTCCGAGCGTTGCAGTGCCTGCAGCAACTCTTCCTCGGTATGCAATTCAATGGCTACCAGATACCTGGGTTCGGTTGTCGATTGCGCTTGCGCGGCGTTCAATCCGAACTGCAGCCAGACGCTGAGTAGGACAAGGAGACCTGGGCGGTAAAGGGAAAGTCGCGGGATGCTAAATGGAGAACGAAGATCCACAACCGCAGGTCGTCGTTGCGTTCGGGTTTGTCACCACAAAACGTGAGCCTTCCAGACCCTCGGTATAATCAACCTCGGCACCCGCCAGGTACTGAAAGCTCATCGAATCAACCAACACCACGACGCCATCTTTTTCTATCTGGGTATCGTCCTCAGCCACAAGTTCATCAAAAGTGAAACCGTACTGGAAGCCGGAGCATCCACCACCGGTTACAAATACCCGCAGCTTCAGCTCGTCGTTGCCGTCTTCCGTGATCAAATTCTGAACCTTGCGCGCGGCTCGTTCAGTCAGCTGCAGGCTGCTGGGGTCAAAGGTTTCTGCTATAGACATATCAACGCTCTCTATGGAGTCGCGAATTATCCATTACCTTACTAATACAGTCAATTTTTGACGGCGGCGGGGGAATCCTGCATCGCCACTCTCGGCGCCGGCTTGCGCTCAGCCCTGGCGGCTTCCCGAACCGGTTCCGGTGCCGGGTCCTGGGCGGTTTGTTCGGTGCTGTGCTTGAGGCTACCGTTCACCTCAGCGCCAATCACCATCTCCACCTGATTGTAGTGAACATTGCCTCGAACCTTGGCCTTGGCGGCCAGTTCCAGGTGCTTGCTGGAATAAACATCACCGACGATCGCCCCATTGATGATCACCGAGGGTGCGCGAATTTCACCCTCAACACGCCCCTTGTCGACAATCCGCACCACTGCGTCTTTACCTGACTGGGCAATGATATTACCTCGCACAACCCCTTCGATATCGAGATTGCCGCTGAATTTGATATCGCCCACCACCTCGGTATCCCGCGATATCAGAGTGGTGTTGCTGGAAGTGCTAAAACCAACTTTATCTTTACTGCCCAACATGGGTTAGCTTCTCCTGTACAGACCAGGGGAACTCATTGCGAATTTCCTCCCCCGAAGGTTTACTGGACTTCGCATAGGCTATCATTTTACGCGGCACAAAGCCCTCCGGAAGCTCCAATTCTCCGTCAATAGCCTGAAAATACTTGAAGCGCAAGCGGATATCCGGCCTGGGTATCTGCTCTGACAAACCCGATAGCTCGAGACTTACCTGCTCGCCATCCCGCAGACCCTGCAGCTCCACCCGCAGGGTGCCGGTCAGCAGATCGTGCTTGCGCGCACTTTGCTGCACAAGTATACGGAACTGGTAACGCCCCGCTTCTATGCCCGGGATCAAATCGATACCGCGCACACTCAATCCCTCCACCAGCTCACCTGGAGCCATAAGGCTTTTGTAAAACCGAATGCCCTGCTCCAACTCGGCAATAAGCGCCTGCTGTTCCGCCAAGGTCTGTCGCACCAACTCCAAAGCGCCGCCTTCAATTTCCTCACGCATTTCCCGATTGCCGCGCCAGCGCTGCAATTCGTCCAGTTGCTTGCGGGCCAGCTGTAACTGCCCCAACAGGTACTCATTCTCCGCGGAAACTGATCGCAACCAGCTCAAGCCGTTGTAGCCGCCCGCGAAGAAACCGACCAGCAATAGCATCAGGCCGAGCAAAGCTGCGAAAATCCCCAGCCACCGGCGCCGATCAGGATGCTGCTGAACAACAATCGAACGGTGCATCAGGGCAGCAGAGCTATCGTCTGCAAGCCACTGCACTCGTCCAGGCCAAACATAATATTCATGGCCTGTATAGCCTGCCCAGAGGCTCCTTTTACCAGGTTGTCGATCGCCGACATCACCACCAGGGTGTCACGCTGCTGGGGTCGTGCAACCGCCAGACGACAGACATTGGCACCACGTACAGAACGGGTCTGTGGTGCATGACCCGCAGGCAGTACATCCACAAAGGGCTCGTCCTGATAAAACTCCTCGAAAATCTGTTGTGCATCCACCGGACCTGAAACCCGGGCGTACAGCGTTGCGTGAATACCCCGGATCATCGGCAGCAGGTGCGGCACAAAAGTGAGCTGGATATTTGAGTCCGCCGCATCGCTCAGGCCCTGCTCAATTTCAGGCAGGTGGCGGTGCCCGTTGACGGCGTAAGCCTGGAAGCTGTCAGAGGCTTCTGCCAGCAAGTTGTCGACCTTTGCCTGCCGACCTGCTCCACTCACCCCGGATGCGGCATTTGCTACCAGACTGCGGATATCCACCACCCCCGCCCGCAATAACGGAATCAGGCCCAGTTGCACCGCGGTGGGGTAACAACCGGGACAGGCGACCAATTGCGCGCCGGCGATTTGCTCCCGATTGACCTCGGGCAGGCCGTACACCGCCTCGGCCAACAACTCGGGGCAGGCATGTTGCTCACCATACCAGTGCGACCACAGCCGCGCGTCGCGCAGGCGAAAATCCGCCGACAAGTCCACCACTCTGGTGCCAGCTGCCATCAGCTGCGGAACCGTATGCATGGCAACAGTATGAGGAGTGGCAAAAAACACCACATCACAAGTGGACAGACGCTCAACCTCGGGTTCCGTGAACTGCAGATCGCAATGCCCGCGCAGATTGGGGAACAGGTCATCCACCCGTCGACCGGCCTCGGCCCGGGACGTAATGACCGAAATCGACACCTCTGTATGACCGGCCAGCAACCGCAACAACTCTACTCCGGTATAACCGGTGCCACCGACAATACCCGCTTTGATCACACGCTTCTCCTCATCACTCTCTTCAGTACTCTTTTCAGTACAGCGGCAGGCCTTTTTTTCACTCCACGGGCAAAGCTCTATAGTATAGGGATTTTAGACTCCGCGATTGTGATAATTTTACCGCCTGACCACGAAAATCATAGCCATGCAACTCGACCAGCTCCGCCATATTTTTGACGATTACCGCAACATGCTGCCCTATGCCGTGCTGGGGGTGGTGGCGGGCGCCTGCGCGGCCGTCATTTTGCTTTGCTTTGAGTACGTGTTCACCGCGCCGGAACTCTGGTGGCGGCCAGCGGGAGAGACCCTGGACTTTGAATTACTACCTCCCTGGCTACGTTTTACCCTGCCGGTCACCGGCGCCCTTGTGCTGGGACTGGGCTTCAGCCTGCTTAAACCCGGTCACCGGGAAGTTGGCATCATGCACGTGCTCAGCCGTATGCACAGCCACTATGGGCATCTGCCCCTGGCCAACGCCATCGTACAGTTCATCGGTGGAGCCTTCGCCCTCGCCACTGGCCAATCCGGTGGCCGTGAGGGTCCCGGTGTGCACCTGGGAGCAGCCATCAACAGCAACCTGGCGCATCGTTTGGGCCTGCCCAACAACAGCCAACGTATTCTCATTGCCTGCGGTACCGCCGGTAGCATAGCGGCCGCATTCAACACCCCCCTGGCGGGTGTGATCTTTGCCATGGAGGTGATCGTCACCGAATACACGGTGATGGGTTTTATGCCGGTCATCCTGGCGGCCGTCAGCGCCACTACTGTCAGTCGCATTTTCAGCGACAGCGGCGCCATCTTTGCCATTCCCGGCGCCCAGCTTGTCTCTCTCTGGGAGTTGCCATTTATCCTGCTGCTGGGCGTGGTCGCGGGAGCCATTGTCGCCGGCTTTATCTACCTGCTGAAACGCATGCTGGGGTTTGGGGCTACACCCATTCTGGTGCGCTTTGGCGTTGCCGGCTTACTCACCGGACTGATTGCGATTGAGGTTCCGCAGGTGATGGGTATGGGCTATGACACTCTGGCACAAGCGCTGGCTGGTGAAATTGCACTACAACTGCTGCTGGTCATCATTGTCTGCAAGCTGGTCGCCACCGCCTGCAGCGTCGGCCTGGGGTTGCCCATCGGCCTGATCGGTCCAAATCTTGTCATCGGTGGGTGCCTGGGCGCGGCCATGGGCGCGGCGGGGCGGTTGCTGTTTCCGGAGCTCAGCTCCGAACCGGTTCTCTATGTGTTGATAGGCATGGGCGCGGCCATGGCAGCGGTGTTAAACGCGCCGCTGGCGGCAATTCTTGCTGTGGTCGAATTCAGTGAGAGTATCAGCGTGGTGTTCCCATCCATGCTGGCCATCATTGCAGCCACCCTCACCCGCAGCAGCGTGTTCAGGCAGCGCTCGGCTCACCAGACCGTACTGGTACACCTGCAACGCAATATCCCGGAAGATCCGGTCAGTTTGTTGCTGCACCAGACCAACGTGCAAACCGTCATGGAACGCGATGTGCTGACCATTCCACCGGTGCTCAGCGGCAGTGATATCGACACCGTCAGCCAGCACCCGGCACGGTGGTACCTGTTGCAAAGGGACGGTGAAGCACTTTATCTGATTCAGGGTCGCAGCCTGGCAGATCATCTGGCCACGGTGGATGGAGGGGACACAGTGGACCTGACCGAACTGGACCTGCGACGCTGGTCGGTGGTGGGCCTGCGCCCGCGGGCCACCCTGCGAGAGGCACTGGATACCCTGCACGAACAAACCGTAGAGGCCTTAATGATTATTGGGCGGGGGCCTGGACCTGATCCAAACATCCGCGGAGTTATCACGCGCGAATCCATAGACCAGTTTTATCTCAGCAAATACTAGGGGCTGCCGATGCTGTGGTTAAAGGCGCTGCATATTATCGCCGTGATCTGCTGGTTCGCGGGCATCTTTTACCTGCCGCGAATCCTGGTGTATTACGCGGCCAGTGAAGATCCCAATAGCCGGGCGCAACTGGCTGTCATGGCGCGTAAACTGTATCGCTTTATTACGCCGATAGCGGTAATGGCCATCCTGCTGGGCCTGGCTCTGATGGCCAGCAACTGGAGTTATTACCTGTCGGCCGCCTGGTTGTGGGGCAAGCTGGTAGCGGTAGCGGCACTGGTCATATACCATATCGTCTGCGGCCGCATTGTTGCCGCCGTGCACACCGGTGACGATCACCACAGCCACCTCTACTTCCGGGTCTTCAACGAAGTGCCGGTTCTGATCCTGGTGATCATCGTGTTCCTGGTCGTGCTGAAACCGTTTTGATCGAGGGTGGCATGCCAATATCCAGCCCGATAGTGATGAGTGTTGCGGAACTGGATCCCACCGGCGCCGGTGGGCTTGCCGCCGATATCGAAACCCTGGGCAGCCTCGCCTGCCACTGCACACCCATTGTCAGCTCCATCAATATCCAGGACACGCAACATTTTATGGACTGCGCCATCATCGAGGGCACCCTGTTGATGGAGCAAATGCGCGTGGTGCTGGAAGACATAAATATCGCCGCCATCAAACTGCACCAACTGGCCACCACCGCGCATATAGAGAGCATCCATACGGTGCTGACTGACTACCCGACTATTCCCGTCATCATTGATCCGGCACTGTGGAGCGTACCGGTGGAGGACGATTTCTGTGATGCCCTGTGCGCCCTGCTACTGCCACAGGCGACCCTGCTGGTAGTGACTGCCCAGGAGGCCTTCGATCTTACCGCAGGCGCCGACAGCCTCACCGCCTGCGCCCACGAATTGCTGGACACGGGCTGTGAAAACCTGCTGATCTGCAGCGACCCGGGCAGTGGCGAAACATACACCAGCAAGCTGTTCTCCCCCACCGGCCTGGAGCACAGCTTTCAATGGCAAAACCTGCCCAACGATTTCCTTGGCGCCGGCAGTACCTTCGCCGCCGCGATTACCGCCTTCGTCGCCCACGGTGTACAACTGAGGCCGGCCATCAGGCAGGCCCAGGAATACACCTGGAAGGCATTGGCAAATGCCAAACGCCTGGGCATGGGCCGACTGGTACCCAACCGGCTGCCCGGCCGGCAGGGTTAACGGCAGACTGGATATTGCCGGCCAGACTCGCAATAATTCAGCCCCCGGGCAGCCAGGCTGAAACAAGCAAACCCCATGAGCACATCCGAACAACTGTTTGAAACCGCCGCCAGATACATTCCCGGCGGGGTAAACTCGCCGGTACGCGCCTTCCGGGCAGTCGGTGGTACACCGGTTTTCATGCAGCGCAGCGACGGCGCCTATCTCTACGACTGCGACGGCAAGGCCTACATCGACTACGTACTGTCCTGGGGCCCGATGATCATGGGCCACAACCATCCACAGGTGCGCGAGGCAGTCATTCAACAGGCCCGGAACGGCTTGAGTTTCGGCACCCCCACCGAGCTGGAAACGGAACTGGCACGACGGGTCTGCGACATCATGCCCGGCATGGACCTGGTGCGTATGGTCAATTCCGGCACTGAAGCCACCATGAGCGCGATTCGCCTGGCCCGTGGCTATACCGGCCGCGACAAGATCGTCAAGTTCGAGGGCTGTTACCACGGTCACTCGGATTCACTACTGGTCAAGGCCGGTTCCGGAGCGCTCACCCTGGGTGTGCCCAGTTCACCGGGCGTGCCAGCAGCGCTGGCCAACCACACCATCACCCTCTGCTACAACGACGATGCAGGTGTCGAGCAGGCCTTCGAGCAGCTCGGCGACCAGATCGCCTGTATTATCGTCGAACCGGTCGCAGGCAATATGAATTGCATTCCCCCGCTGCCCGGGTTTCTGGAGAGCTTGCGCCGGGTCTGCGACCAGCACCGCAGTGTACTCATATTCGACGAGGTGATGACGGGCTTCCGATTCGGCCTGCAGGGCGCACAGGGCTACTACCAGGTACAACCCGACCTGACCACTCTGGGAAAAGTTCTAGGCGGGGGACTGCCGGTCGGGGCCTTCGGCGGTCGCGCCGTCATCATGCAGGAAATAGCCCCGCTGGGGCCGGTCTACCAGGCTGGCACCCTGTCGGGCAATCCCATTGCCATGGCTGCCGGCCTGGCGACGCTGGATATCATATCCGCAGAAGGCTTCTACGAACCCCTGCTGCAACGCACCGAAGACCTGGCCAGGGGGCTGCGCAAGGCTGCTGCAGAAGCGGGCGTGAGCTTTACCACCAATCACGCCGGCAGCATGTTCGGCGGCTTCTTCAGCGAAGAAACCAGCATCACCAACTACCAGCAAGTCATGGCCTGCGACAGCGAGCGCTTCAATCGATTTTTCCACCAGATGCTGAAGCGCGGTATCTATCTGGCTCCGGCGTCTTTTGAAGCAGGCTTTCTCTCGGCTGCTCACGGCGACCAGGAAATCGAAGCCACCATTGCTGCTGCCAGGGAAGCCTTCGCCGCAGCTTAGGAGAGTACGAATCATGGGGATTACCCTGCAAAGAGCAGATTTTCCGGCCACCCGCATGCGCAGACTCCGGGCTGATGAGCAACGCCGCCGCCTGGTACGGGAAAATCAACTGACACTGGACGACCTGATACTGCCCCTGTTTGTGCTGGAAGGTAAGGGCGAGCGCGAGGCTGTGCCCTCTATGCCGGGGGTAGAGCGCCTCAGTGTTGATCTGCTGGTACCCGAAGCCAGGGAACTTGCCGGCCTGGGCATTCCCGCCATCGCCCTGTTCCCTGTTATCGGGCAAGCACAAAAATCCTTGCGGGCCGAAGAAGCCTATAACAGCGACGGTCTGGTGCAGCGCGCGGTTCGGGCCCTCAAGGATGCGGTGCCGGAACTGACAATCATTACTGACGTGGCACTGGATCCCTATACCACCCACGGGCAGGACGGCATCATTGATGAGCAGGCTTATGTACTCAACGATGTCAGCTCTGAAGTCCTGGTACAGCAGGCCCTGTCCCATGCCGCCGCCGGCGCCGACATTGTCGCTCCCTCTGACATGATGGACGGTCGCATTGGCGCGATTCGCCAGGCACTGGAGGGCGAGGGTCACAGCAACACCCTGATCCTGGCCTACTCGGCCAAATACGCATCCGCCTACTACGGCCCTTTCCGTGACGCGGTGGGTTCCTCGGACAACCTCAAGGGCGGCAACAAGACCAGTTACCAGATGGATCCTGCCAACGCTGAGGAAGCGCTGCAGGAGTGCGCGCTGGACCTGCAGGAAGGTGCGGACATGATCATGATCAAGCCGGGTATGCCTTACCTGGACATTGTCCGCCAGGTCAAACAAACATTCGGGGTCCCCACCTTCGCCTATCAGGTCAGCGGCGAGTACGCCATGCACCAGGCCGCCTTCGCCAATGGCTGGCTAGAGGCGGAACCGGTGATGCTGGAGTCCTTGCTGGCGTTCAAACGCGCCGGCTGCGATGCCATCCTCACCTACTTCGCCAAGCAGGCCGCGCGGGCTTTGCAGGGCTAGGCAGAACAGTGCTCTCGCTACGTTTACTTGCCGGAATCCTGCTGCTGGGCGGCGCCGGGCAAGTCGCTGCGGAATGCGCATGTGTCTGGGGAGGCCCATTTACCAAGGTGCAGGCTGACGCCGATCTGGTAGTGACCGCGACGGTCATTACCGGCAAGGGAAATTCCATCGATGTAAAAATCGACCAGCTGATCCGCGGCCAGGAGTTTCAGGAACAGATTCGTATCTGGTTGCGCACCGGCGAGCTGTGCCGACCGGAACTGGAGCAGTTTCCCGAGCACAGCCGCTGGGTGATGGCGCTACACCGTATTGATGCAGTAGCCCCCGGGGGCTTCAACCCGGGCACTCCGGGTATCAGCTTCGGCCGCGTTGGTGATTACAGCCTGTCCAGCTGTGGCGGTTACTGGTTGAGTCGCCACGAAAACCTGGTGACCGGCAACCTGGCGACGGGTACCCGCTGGGTACAGGATCCCAAGATGTCGCCGGTATTACTGGAACTGGTTATCGCCTTTGTGGACGGCAAGATTGACGCGGAGGCTCTCAAGGAAGCCGGTACAGTCAATCCCGAACTACAGCAACTGCGCCTGGAAACCCGCAGCTTCCTGCGACAGCAACGATAAATCCCGGTTGAGTCCTTTAGTCAATCTCCTTTAACAGCTTCAGCAACTCGTCCAGCATCATCAGCGACAACCCCCAAATCCGGTATCCCCGGTACATATAACAGGTCAGCGGTATTTCCACCTTGCCCCGCAGCCAGGTCATGGGCTCGCGGTTAGCGCGGTCCATAAGATACGCCAACGGCACCCAAACGACCTCGTCCACTTCGTGATTCGGGGTGAACTCCGGATCCCGGTCGAGGCGAAATACGTAGGGACTTACTATCATGGGGCGCCTTCCCACTGAAGGGTGAGTCATGATCTCAGAGAGCCGACCGATGCACGGATCGGCACTACCCAGGGTCAGTCCGATCTCCTCTTCCGTCTCCCGTATCGCCACATCAAGGCCATGCCGATCGCCTGGGTCCATGCGTCCGCCGGGAAATGCCATATGACCAGACCAAGGATCACCATCGCGTTCTGCGCGTTTTATCATTAGAATACGCACTTCTCCCTGTAACTCCTGCAATATCATTGCCACCGCCGACCGCTTGAGTAGAGGTCGGAAAAGTTTTTTGCGGGGTTTGTGACGTAACAGGACATGCTCGACGTGGTGCAACGCAGTATCAGACACGGAGGTTCTCGGCCAAGGCTGGGAACATCTATTAAGCCACCCCCTGTGGTGGGTGACAAGTTCGCCATCGCTCTGAAAAGGTTAATCTGGCTGGCGCTGTTAGCAGTTCCGGTGCAGGCCGCCGATCCCTTCTTCGAGCAGGAACTCGCCCACAGCGCCCTGGAACAACTCAAAGCGCGCGGTATCCACAACGACCTGCTCACTGCCTATCTCTATGACTTCAGCGTCGACAAGGCCTTGAGCATCGAGGAAATGCCCATCAACCTGCCCTTCAACGGCCAGGGCCAGGGCTACATCAATACCAACTTCCTGATCAAGGAACTGATCGTTGACGACACCACCAGGCGCGGCCCCTACTCCGCGGAAGACGGCGACTTTGCCGGCTCGGGCGCGCTGCAGTTGTTCTACCGACAACGCCCCAATCACCACCAGCTGACCCTGGGCCTGGGTGAGGACGCCTACCACCACGCAATTGCCAATGGGGCATTCCAGTGGGGAGACACCAATATCGTCTACGGCCTTGAGACTATCGGCCAGGATACCGCCCCCGACCTACGCAACTCTTCAGCGGCAAACGGCAGTGATAATGCGGTGGTGAAAATTCACGGCGGCGATGTCCTGCGTGGCTATCAAGTGAACCTGATGGCCCATCAGGCGGACTGGAAATCAGAGAGTCCCAAAACCATCGACCCGGATTCGTTGGATGCCGATGGTGCGGAAAATCTGCTGGATGCAGTCGCCCTGGAGGACTCCCATCGTTTCAGTATTTCCACCAGCGCCTGGCTGGGCGATTCCCGACACCGCTGGGAATTCACCGGCTACGCCATGGACTACGACTCGCAACTGGATCTGGAGTTTGTGACCGTTGACAGCCGCCGTTTGCGGATCAGTCCCATAGAGCGTCGCGACGATCGGGTTATCCTGGGTGGGTCGGTATCCCACGACTGGTTTTTCACCCAGTATGGCCACCACCAGCTCGGCCTGGAGGCACGCCTGGATGCCCTCAAGGATGTCGGTCTGAGCGATGTACGCACCAATGCCGATCAGCGCAACAATGGCGATGCCGATCTGTACACCGGAGCCATCTGGTACCGCAACCAGTACCAGTGGAACCAGTGGTTACGGCATGAGTTCGGGCTGCGCCTGGACGCCCTGGATATTTCGCCGGCTCCCGGCCTGGCGCTGGATTATGACAGCGATTCCGACGAGCGCTGGAGTCCCAAACTGTCAGTCATCGCCAATCCCTGGGAAAACACCGAGTTGTTCTTCCAGGTCGGCCGCGGCATCCACAGTAACGACGGTCGCTATTCTTATCGCGGCATTAACACCCGCCGCAGCACCAGTAACCCCCCGGAGCAGGTGCGACCGCTGGGCGCTGTCGATGCGCTTGACCTGGGGTTCAGCACCCGCCTGTTCGAGGGCCGGGGGATTTTCAGCACCAGTTTGTGGTACCGGGAGGCCGAGTACGAACTGGCTGCGCGCAACGCCCAGGTGGAGCTGCGCCCCAGTGAGCGCAAAGGGGTGGAGTTCAGGTTTTTATACCAGCCCAGCGAGCGACTCTATCTTGACCTGGCCGCGGTCCTCAGCAAAGCCCGGTTTACCGACGATGATCCAAACGGTAAGCACATTCCAGGTAGTACGGAGCAGATAGCTACATTTGCTGTCGGTTACCTGGGAGATCGCTACTATATTAACCTGGATGCGTTGTTTCTGGGTCCCAGTCCGTTTTTGGAGGACAACAGCGCAGAAACCGACCCGGTAAGCTCAATTGACCTCTATATCGGCGGAAATATCGGCAAGAACCTGACAGTTGAGCTGCAATGGCTGAATATCGCCGACAATGATCGCAACAACTCCGACGTCTCTTTCATTGACCGGGTAGCCGCCGCTGAAGCCTTCGTTGAAGAGCTGTATTACAACCCGATCCCGGCCCGCACCCTGCGGGTATACCTGCGCTATTATTTGTAACTGCGCGTCAACCACAGGCCCCACGGTGCGTTATAGAGAGTGAGGAGGGGTGACGTACCGCTGTGTTAGTATGCCGGAATTAGTCCAAAAACAGCTGGTCCTGTACTGGCGCTTGCCGTCAACTGACAACAGTGGAGAGGTCGCCCTGAATCAGCAGAGCGCCATGAACGGGTTTCTGCGCGAAGTTGAACGCCGCGCCCTGCGGATGGCGGAAATGGCCACCGGCAACCGGGACGATGCGCTGGAAATTGTGCAGGACACCATGCTGGGTCTGGTCAAACGCTACTCAGACCGTCCCAGTCAGGAATGGCGACCGCTGTTCTATCGCATTTTGCAAAGCCGGATTAATGACTTTTACCGGCGCCGCAGCGTGCGCTTACGGGTGATGGCGGTCATGCCCTGGAGGCAGTCGGATGCGGCGGAAGATTACCCGGACCCGATGGATGCAGCCACAGCGGGTGAACGCGAAAACCCGATCGAGGAAGTACAGCAAAACGCGACGACTCAGGCAATGATCGCCGCCATAGGCCGGTTACCGGCCAGACAGCAGCAGGCATTTATGCTGCGCGCGTGGGAGGGCATGTCGGTGAATGAAACCGCCAGGTCCATGGCCTGTAGCGAGGGAAGTGTGAAAACCCACTACTCGCGCGCGCTGCGCAGTTTGCAACGGCAGTTGGAGGATGTGCGGCCATGACACGAGCCCGGATGACAGAGCAGGACATCGCCAGGTTGGGCCGGGAAGCCCTGGACCAGAGCATTGAACATCTGGATGCCCACGCCCTGTCGCGCCTCAACCATGCGCGGCAACAGGCTCTGGCTGAAACCCAGCGCCCGGCATTCTGGCGGCCGGCGTACCGGTCCGGCTGGTTGCCCCTCACTGCCGCAGGTTTTACCGCACTGGCACTGGTAATTGGCCTGCCGATGACCACCTCAGTGGAGCAGCCGGCGGAAGACTTGATGCTGTCGCTGTTGGCGGATAATGCCAATATGGCCGCTCTGGAGGACGCCGAGTTGCTGGAGGACCTGGAGATGATGTTGTGGCTGGTTGATGTGGAGAATCATGCGAGTTAGGCATGTGCTGCTCAGTTTGTGCATATCACTACTCACCCAGATCGTCACCCAGATCGCTGCCGCAACAGAGGAAGAAGAGTTACCCGCGCTGGAGTTGTTGGGATTTATTGCAGACTTCAGTGATGACGATGAGGGTTGGGTAGACCCACAGGAATTGGAAGAGTTGTTATCGCTAGTGAGTGACACCGCGGAACCGCATGAGGATTCTGAGGCAACCGAAGAGCCGAACACGCATACGGCAGCTGAATAGAGTACTACTGATAAAGACAATGGCAACAACTGGACGGACAATAAAGGCGCTTGGCACGGTACTGGTACCGTTGCTGTTTGTGCTGTTTGTGCTGCTGTCTGTGTCCCTGCCCGTCCAGGCCAGCGATTACCGCTGGGAGCGGCTGAACAACTCCCAACGCCAGGTATTGCAGCCCTACCAGCAGCGCTGGAATCAGCTCAGCCCCACCCGGCAACAGCGACTGGCTCGCGGCGCCGACCAGTGGTCCAAGATGACTCCGCAACAGCGCAGTGCAGTGCAAAGAAGTTTCAAGCGCTGGAAGAAACTGCCGCTTGCAAAGCAGCGCCAGCTGACCGCCAATTACGACCGCCTCAAGTCCCTGCCCAATCACCTGCAAAGACAGGTGAAGGCCAAGCACCAGTGGTTCCAGAAGCTACCCGAGGCTGACAAGCAGGAAGTGCGCCAGCGCTGGCAGTCCCTGAGCCCTGCCCAGCGCGAGGAATTGCGCGACCGCCTCTCCACCATGACCCCCAAGCAGCGCCGCCAGATCATGAACAAATCCCTGGGGAACGCGGGAATCAACGAGTAATTCCCAACGCAGTATGACTGCCGCTATCGCGCACCTGCGCGAGGTCAGTTTAAGCTACCGAGCGCTTCCCGTATTACGCAACATCAGGCACAGCGGCCAGCAGTGGGGCCTGCCTCGGACCCAACGGAGCCGGTTTCCGACTGCGCTGCAGCGAACGTCAGTGAGCCTCTGAACAAGTTCGGGGAACCTCGGCACAAGTAGTTGGTGCTTCTGGCTTGCGGCTACCTAAAGCTCTTCGCGCAATAGCTGGCAGCTATTTCCCGCGCAATACAGCAGCCCGCGTTCAGCCACATGCCGGGCCGCTTCCAGATCACCCTTTTCCCGGTACAACCGGGATAACTCCAGGTAGACCCGGGCGTTACGGGGTTCCACCCGCTGCGCCCGCTGCAGCAAACCGTCGGCCCGCTCATAGTCCCCGGCCAGTCGCGCCCGGCGCGCTTGTTCTATCAAACCCATACTGGCGTTATTCGGTCCGGGTGCTTCGCGGCCAGAGGACGGCGGCTCCGGTGCGGGTGCGGGCGCCTGGGGCGCCGGTGCCGAGCAAGCGGCGAGCAAACCGGCCAGCACTGTGGTCAGAACAAGTCGCGAAACCATTGCATAATCCTGCTTTCCTGTTTGGCGCACGGCACCCGCCGGGTCGGCGCACTACCACTGATAAAAGGCACCAGGCGCGCTCCCGCGCAACCCTCGGCAGACAAGTTACCAGATTCTTCATCCACCCAGTAATGCTCGATGCCTTCGGGCACCCGATAGGCCAGCGACCTGCGACTGGCCGTGCGCATAAAATGCGCCCACACCCGCAGTGCTCCGCTGGCACCGGTTAGACCGGTGGCCGCATTATCGTCGCGACCAATCCAGCTCACCGCCATCAGATCGCCACTGAAACCGGCAAACCACGAGTCGCGATTATCATTGGTGGTTCCGGTTTTTCCGGCCACCGCAAAATCCTTTGGCAAGTAGCGATATACACCCCGGCCGGTGCCCTCCTGCACGACTTCGCGCAGGGCATAGTGGAGCAGGTGCACCGCCTGCATGGACACTTCCCGCTGGTAGTGCAGGGGAAAGCGCTGCAGGATCGCGCCCTGGGCATCCACCACATCGCGAATAGTGTGCAAGGGCAGTTTGAATCCGCCGGCGGCAATTGTCTGGTACATGGCAGCAATATCGATAGGTGCCAGGCCGCCGGCACCCAATACCACCGCCGGTACCCTGGGCTGGGGCCGCTCCACCCCCAGCTGCTGCAAGGTTGCCAGCACCGAGTCTATGCCCAGCTCCATGCCCAGCCTGGCAGTGGCCTGGTTATAGGATTGCGACAGGGAGCGGTGCAGCAACACCTGCCCATGGGATTGCAAATCAAAGTTACGCGGCTGCCAGACATTGCCATCACCAGACTTCACCTGTACCGTCTCGTCGCTCAGGGGTGTCACCAGGGTATACACCGCGGGCTTTTGCAAAGCGGTCAGGTACACCGCTGGCTTGATCAATGAGCCCACCGGTCGCACGGCATCCAGGGCGCGGTTGAATCCCGCGTAGCGGGGGCGACGGCCGCCGATCAGGGCCCGCACCTCACCATTATCGAAACTGGTAACGACCAGCGCCGTTTGCAATTCACCGTCGGGATCGAGCTGCCCCAATACCTGCTCAATACTCTGCTCCGCCTGGCGCTGCAGCAGCGGATCAAAACTGGTGAAGATACTCAGCCCCAGGGAGCCCAGATCCTGCTCCCGGTAATCCCGCCGCAATTGCCGCCGCACCAGATCCAGAAACGCGGGATAGCTGTTGATCACCCGTGTTCTCTGACTCAGGCCCAGGGGCATGGCCAGGGCAACCGCCTCTTCCGCGGCATTGATCAGGCCCTGCTTGTGCATGACCCGCAACACGGTATTGCGGCGCTCTCGCGCCCGCTGCGGATGGCGCAGGGGATTGTACAGAGACGGCCCCTTGACCATACCCACCAGCAGGGCTTGCTGGTGAATTCCCAGCTCACTCAGAGAGCGGTCAAAATAGTAACGACTCGCGAGCCCGAAGCCATGAATAGCGCGCGGCCCATCCTGCCCCAGGAACACCTCGTTCAGATAACCCTGCAGAATCGCGGATTTGTCAAAATGCAGTTCCAGCAGCAGCGCCATCACCGCTTCCGTGAGCTTGCGCAACCAGCTGCGATCACGGCTGAGATAGTAATTCTTGACCAGCTGCTGGGTAATGGTGCTGCCGCCCTGTACCACGCGCCCGGCGCGGTAGTTGGACAAGGCCGCGCGCGCAATGCCTGTGGGCGAGATCCCCCAGTGCTGGTAAAACCGGCGATCCTCCACTGCCAGCAGCGCGCTGATCAAGGTTTCCGGAACCTCACGCAACTGCAGTAATAGCCGGTCTTCGCGGTGACGCGGGTAAATGCCACCGATGTGCACGGGTTCCAGACGCAGTAAATCCAGCGCCTTGCCCCTGGAACTTAGAGTGGCGATCTGACCGGCGGAGAAGCGCACCGTGACCGGCTGCGCGGACACCTGTTCATCGGGAAAACGGAAATTACGAGTGTACAGCTCTAGCGTTTGGCCATTACGCCTGAGCTGTCCAGCCGCAGTCACCGCGCCCACCTTGCGATAGCCGAGGATTGACAACTCGTGGCTGAACTCATCGGCGCTCAGCTGACGGCCGGGAAACAATTCCAGCGGTCGCGCGAAGACCCTGGCGGGAATCTCCCACTTGCGACCCTCAAAAGTGGTACTGACCAGGGCGTCCATATAGATCAGCAACAGGCTGGCCATCACGGCGGCGACCAGCAGCAATTTCCATATCAGGTGGGAGGTTTTTTTCATGCAGCGGCAGTGTACAGCAGTGTGGCAGCCGGCTCAGGCATTCAGCATAATAGCGCTCCGCGAAGCCACAGGAACAGAGAGAGTGACAACGTACAAATTATATGGTCTTGGTAATGCGCTGGTGGATACCGAGATCCAGGTGGAGGATCAGGAACTGCTGGAAATGGGTGTGGAAAAAGGGCTGATGACTCTGGTTGATGAGGAGCGCCAACAACAACTCAGCGAACACCTGCAAGGGCATCTGGTAACGGCCAGTCGCGCCAGTGGCGGCAGTGCTGCCAATACCGTGATTGCCGCAGCCCGCTTTGGCGCGCCAACATTTTATTCCTGCAAGGTGGCCAATGATGATAACGGAGATTTTTACCTGCGGGACCTGGAGGCAGCCGGAGTTGAACACAACTGGCAATCACCCCGGGAAGCCGGAATCACCGGTAGCTGCCTGGTACTGATCTCACCCGATGCCGAGCGCAGCATGAATTCATTCCTCGGTATCAGCGAATCCATGTCCAGCGAACAGCTGGTTCCCGAAGCCATCGAGTCGTCAGAGTATCTCTATATCGAGGGCTATCTGGTGACCTCCCCGAGTGGCCGGGCCGCGGCCGTGCAGGCGCGGGAAACAGCGGAAGCGGCGGGGGTTAAAACCGCCTTGAGTTTTTCCGACCCGGGTATGGTGGAGTTTTTCAAAGACGGCCTGCAGGAAATGCTGGGGCAGCAAGGTGTGGACCTGCTGTTCTGCAATGAGGTGGAGGCCAGGACCTGGTCGAGAAGCGACAACCTGGATGATACGGTTGCGGCACTGAAACAGGTTGCGCGCAGCTTCGCCATCACCCTGGGTGCACGGGGCGCGCTGGTGTTCGACGGCGAGCAACTCCACGAGATTGAATCTCACCCGGTGCAGGCGGTCGATTCCAACGGTGCTGGCGATATGTTCGCCGGGGCCTTCCTCTACGCTTTGGGAGCCGGTCATGATCACGCTAAAGCCGGGCGTTTCGCCAGCCTGGCCGCAGCGCGAATCGTCAGCCGCTTCGGACCGCGCTTGAGCGCCAGCGAGCACGACCAGGTACGAGCGGAGTTCTTTGGGGAAAAATAGGGGACGTAGCAGGGGGAAATAGGGGACGTAGCACGATAAAAATAGGGGACGTAGCACGGTTTTCTTGAAGAACCACGTAACGCCCCTGATTGATGCGAAAACCGTGCTACGTCCCTATTTTTACGTCCCCCATTTTTATCGTGTCTCCTATTTTTATCGTGCTACGTCCCCTATTTCCCCCTATTTTTATCTAGAACAGGGAGTACTGCTGATCGGTTATCGCGGCGAAGGAGGTGTCCAGGAAATGCAGGATGCCATCCGCCACCGGCGCCAGCTGGCGCTCCAGGTAATGCTGGTAATCCAGAGCCGCCTCGGCTGAGGCGGCGGGTTCCGCGCCGCGCAGGGAAATAACATACTCCACCCAATCGCCGCGGGCCGTTGCCGGCTCGCCCCGCTCCCGGGCAATTCGCGCCGCCTGTACATGGGGCGGTACATTGCGTTGGTAATCATCCAGTTTACGGCGCAGGCGTTTGCGGTACACCAGTTCCGCGTCCAACTCCCCCGCCATAAGCTGCGCCACAATTTGCTTGATGTAGTCCACGTAGGGCTCATCGAAGAACACCCGCCGGTACAACTCACTCTGGAAGCGCCGCGCCAGCCGGGTCCAGTCCGTGCGCACGTTCTCCAGGCCTTTGAATACCAGCTCCGGCTTGCCGTCTGCGAAGATAACGCCCGCATAGCGCTTCTTGCTGCCCTTGTCTGAACCGCGCACAGTGGGCATCAGAAAGCGCTGATAGTGGGTTTCAAACTCCACCTCCAAGACGCTCTTCAGCCCGAATTCCTGTTCCAGGCGCCCGGCCCACCACTGGTTCAATTCCCGTTCCAGAAAATGTCCGCGTTCCCGGGCGGCGTCGGCAGAG
>JAPUKZ010000248.1 GCA_027295405.1 Gammaproteobacteria bacterium | reverse complement strand
TGTCCTTCTCACTGGGTGACACCGGGAATTACTCCAATTGGTACGCAGCAAGAGCATGGGGCATGCGCGGGGTAGATACCATACGCTTGTGCCCCCGTGCCTCACAAGCAGTAGCAGCAAGCCGGCCGCTGGTCTCATGCGGTGGCCGCACCTGATTTTAAACGGGCCAGAACCTCTGCGACGCGTTGTGCTTCATCATTGCAGCCGTGGGCATTCAGATGCCGATCCAACGGCGAGGTTTCCACTCTGTCTAGCGCCTCTTCCATGCCGGCTTCTCCGTAGTCACTGTTGCCGATAGCCTCACTGATTGCTGACCTGGTTTGCCGCAAGGCCGCCAATCGTCCGGATACCGTCTGGCCTCCAGATGGCCGCGATGTGCCGCGTTGGCGCAGGATCTCTGACTCCAACAGCTTGATACCACGGCGGTGTTCCTTGATCTCCGCGAGTAGCTTCCGTAGCGTGATTTCTTCCCGCTGAATCTTCTCGCAAAGGTTTATGTGCCCGCGTTTGGAGTCCTCCAGGTGCGACTCAGTGGTGGCAATGTCTCGGGCCGCCAACTGCAGCAGGTCCTCGCTTCGTTCCTCCGCTGGTAACTTTGCCAGTTGCTGTTCGCGCTTGGCAATTCTGCGCTGCGAGGCCTGAATATCGTCTTCCAGTTCCTTGCGTGCAGCAATCATGGCTGCCAGCGCATCACGGCGCTGGGTCAACATGGACTCAGCGTCTATAATTTCCTGGCGATAGATGCGAATGGCGTTGGCGTCGGTGACCGCTTCGGCTGATTCGCGAACACCAGCGCGGAGTAAGGTGGCTAACTTGGTGAATACACTCATGGCTGCTCTCCCTATTTAGCGTCCAGTTCCTGGATCATCTTCGAAGTACGAGCTTCGCTGATCTTGTTGTGCAAGCGTTTGGACTCGTGGCCATCCCGTACCGTTTTGGACAGTGTGATGGTTGAAAACACCAGGAACAACGAACTGATCAGGAAGTAACCTTTTATCACCAACTCGCCCGGTATCATGTAAATTCCGAGAAGTGTTGATGTCAGAGCTACTACGAAAGCCGCTTTGACGAAAAAGTCCCATTGTGAACTGCTGTCGCTAATACTGTACTGATCCATTGTCGAATCCTCCTCTGTGTGTGCTCGACGGGCTCAGTGTTGCCGCAGGGAAGGGCAGGCGACAAGGGAAACGCCAAAAGAACCATACAGAACAACCGGCAGTATCATCCCGGAATACTATTCCTGGAGCTTGCGTTTCCTGGCAGCGGATTCCTTATTGAGATAGGGGGTGAAAAGACGGTATCGCCAGTCACGCAGCGCCAGCAACACGGTGTAGCCGTGGCGCTGGTCAAAAGGCAGGCCGTTGTCCTCCTGATTCAATACGTCAAATTCCCGTGCCAGGCGCTCCATCTTGCGACGAAACTCCGCGTTAGACGCCATCGACAGCATGCCATTGAGCACAATGAACTGGTGGTCTTCCTGTTCGAAGCGCGCGGTGAAAAAGTCCTGCTGGATAGCTCGCAGGAAAACGGTTTCTATGGGGCCCCTGGGCAGCCAGTTAAAATTCGGGGCAACCAGCAGCTTGATGCGATTGTTGGGTAACAATTCTATGAGCTTGAGGCGATCCAATCTGGCCGTCAGCTGGATGAGTTCCGGTTCGCTGAAGGTATAGAAACCCAGGATTTCCGCAAAGGTCCAGCGATTGAGAACACAGACGGTCACCATCAGTAGGCCCAGGTCATCGGCGATCTCCGTCTCCTGTTCGGAAGTAAGATGTTGCAGGCGCCCGCGTTTTTCTTCCATGAGCTTGACCAGTTCGGAAATTTCCATGCCCACCATGGCGCAAATGCGGTCCAGTTCCAGTAGGCTGAAATCCTGGCGGGAGAATTTGCGCTTGATCGAAGACTCGGACAACTCCAGTGTCCGGGCAACTTCTGCGTAGGTGAGATTGCCGGCCTTTAATACCGACTTGAGAGCTTCTACCAGTGCCGAGACTTGTGCCATATCAGATTCAACCCTTTTCTGGTATCGTTTTATGATACTGACAGGCCTAATAAAAGCCACTATTAATATTCAGGTGGCGTATGGCGGCACAGAAAGTCATAGTTCAAACTTCAGCAAGGATTCGGGGAGATACACATGACACGCTTGCGTGCCATCCAGGGCTTTATACCGTACATCGCAGTCGTCTTTCTCAATGCGTTTGTCGATCTTGGCCACAAGATCATCATTCAAAACACCATATTCAAAAACTACGATGGCCAGGAGCAGGTGATACTCACGGCAATTGTGAATGGCTTGATCCTGCTGCCCTTCATCCTGCTGTTCTCTCCCGCCGGATTCCTGGCCGACCGCTTCCGTAAAAACCGGGTCATCCGCAATGCCGCACTGGCGGCTATTCCGGCCACGCTTCTGATCACCTGGTGTTATTACCAGGGCTGGTTCTGGGGCGCTTTTCTGCTTACCCTGGCGCTGGCGGTACAAAGTGCCATATACAGCCCGGCCAAGTACGGCTACATCAAGGAACTGGTGGGCAGTGAAAATCTCGCCTCCGCGAACGGAAGTGTCCAGGCGCTGACGATTGCCGGCATTTTGCTGGGCACTTTCGTTTTCTCCTTCCTGTTTGAGTCCTTGCTGCCGGACCTGGGGAACCTGTCTACTCCGGAAATTCTCGAGACTATCGCGCCTATTGGTTGGGTGTTGGTGGTGCTCGCCACCCTGGAGTGGCTGATTGCCATGCGGTTGCCTGCGCGTCGCGAGCCCGGCACGGAGGCCCGCTTTGAACTGCAGCCCTATTTGCGGTTGCAGTACTTGCGCAAGAATTTACGGGTGCTGAGTGGCAATAATGCGATCTGGCTGTCCATCGTAGGCCTCGCCACGTTCTGGGCGATCTCCCAGGTCATGCTGGCCGCTTTCCCCGCGTTCGCCAAGGAAACCCTGCAGATTAGCAACACGGTGGTTATTCAGGGCATTCTGGCCTGCTCCGGCCTGGGTATCGTCCTGGGTTCGATCATCGCCGCGCGGGCCTCCAGAAACTACATCGAGACCGGGCTTATTCCCGTGGGTGCACTGGGGGTGGCTGCCGGTCTCGCGCTGCTGCCGGGGTTGAACAGTGTGTTCGCGATGGGCCTGACTTTTCTGGCGGTGGGGGTTATGGGTGGATTGTTTATTGTTCCCCTCAACGCGCTTATCCAGTTTCAGGCTCGTGAGGAGCAGCTGGGTACCATCCTGGCGGGCAACAACTGGATACAAAATGTTGCCATGCTCAGCGCTCTGTTGCTGACCGCGGGTTTTGCGTTGGCGGGGATGGACAGTGTGGGTTTGTTTTACCTGCTGACGGTGGTAGCGGTTGTGGGCACCGGCTACACCGTGCGTAAACTGCCGCATTCCCTGGTACGCATCATTGCCACCGCGATTCTGAAGCGGCGTTACCGGGTGGAGGTTGTCGGCTTCGAGAACCTGCCGCAGTCAGGGGCAACCCTGGTGTTGGGCAATCACATTTCCTGGATTGACTGGGCCCTGGTACAGATTGCGTGTCCGCGCCCGATTCGCTTCGTCATGTTGCGGCGTATCTACGAGACCTGGTATTTGAAACCCTTCTTCAAAGCCTTTGGTGTGGTGCCGATTGCCGCTGGGCAAAGCAAAGACAGCCTGGAAACCATCAGACAGTTGCTGCAAGCGGGTGAAATGGTGTGTTTGTTCCCGGAAGGGGCGATCAGCCGCAATGGTCATCTGGGCAAGTTCCACAGTGGTTATCAGCGGGCCGTGGAAGGCCTTGAGAATGGAGTCATTATTCCGTTCTACCTGCGCGGTCTCTGGGGTAGCAGGCTGTCCCGCGCCGATGAGGGTTTGCAGGAGGCGCGGGCGCCGAGTGTGCGCCGGGACTTGATCGTGGCATTTGGCAAACCGCTGCCGTTGCAAACACCCCCCGAACAGCTCAAGCAAAAGGTCTTCGATCTGTCCATCAGCGCCTGGGATGTCTACTGCAGCGGGCTGGACAACATACCGCTGGCCTGGCTGCGCACGGCCCGGCGCGCACCCAACAAGGTTTGCAGCGTCGACAGCAGCGGCACCCGCTTGAGCAACCGCCAGATGGTAGCGGCGGTTACCTGTTTCAGCAAGGCCATGAAGCTGAAACGCAAATACCAGAACGTCGGCCTGGTGTTACCGGCCAGTGGCGCCGCGGCCATCGCCACCATGGCGACCCTGCTACGGGGAAAAACGGTTGTTCACCTCAACTACACGGCGGGCGGAGAAGCAGTGCGTGCGGCCATCGCCAGCGCTGGTATCACACAAGTGTATACCTCGCGCCAGTTTGAACAGAAACTTGCCGGCCGGGGTATAGATCTGGGTAGTCTGCTGCAAGACATTGATATCTATTACCTGGAAGACATCAAGGCCGCTATTCCCACCTGGAAACTGGCGCTGGCGGCGGTGCAGTCTGTGCTGTTGCCGGTGAAATGGTATTACCGCTTGCACGGTCGCAGCTCTGATCTTGAAGATCCTGCCGCCATTATGTTCAGTAGCGGTAGTGAGGGCAGCCCCAAAGGCATCGTGTTGTCTCATCGCAACATCTTCTCCAATTGCAAACAGATTTCCGATGTACTCAACACGCGGACCGACGACATCATCATGGCCTGTTTGCCGCCATTTCACTCCTTCGGCATGACCGTGACCCTGATCATGCCCATGGTCGAGGGTATACCCATGGTTTGCCACCCTGACCCCACGGATTCCCTGGGCGTCGCCAAAGCGATTGCCAAACACAAGGCGACCATATTGCTGGGCACGGCCACCTTTTTGGGATTGTATGCCCGCAACCCCAAGGTCCACCCGCTGATGCTGGAGTCCTTGCGCGTGGTTGTCGCCGGGGCCGAGAAATTACCTGAGGCGGTACGGCATGATTTCCAGATGAAGTTCAACAAAACCATCTACGAGGGTTATGGCGCAACCGAGACCACTCCGGTCGCCAGCGTCAATATTCCCGATGCCATGGATCCCGGCGACTGGAAGGTGCAAACCGGTAATGTTGCCGGATCCGTGGGCATGCCTCTGCCGGGCACCAGCTTCAAGGTTGTCGACCCCGATACCCTCGTAGAGCTACCCCTGGGAGAAGATGGACTGGTCCTGATCTCGGGAAACCAGGTGATGCTGGGGTACCTGAATGATGAGGAGAAAACCCGGGATGTCATGCTCGAACTGGATGCTATGCGCTGGTACAAAACCGGTGACAAGGGTCACCTCACCGACGCGGGTTTCCTGGTCATTGTCGATCGCTTCTCGCGCTTCGCCAAGATTGCTGGCGAGATAGTAAGCCTGGGTGCGGTGGAGGAGAATGTGCGGCAAGCGCTGGACAATGCCCCGGTGATCGCGGCGGTGGCTCTTCCCGACGCCCGCAAGGGTGAAAAAATTGTGCTTTTGGCTGAAGGGTCAATGGATACCGATACCCTGCGCGAGGCCCTGCTGAAGGCGGAACTTCCCGGCCTGTTGATTCCCGCCGCCATCTACCCGGTGGAAGAGATTCCCAGGCTCGGCTCGGGCAAGACCAACTACGCGGAACTGGGCAAACTCGCCAGAGACGTTGCCGGGTTGGCAGCGGGCGACGGGTAGCAAGCAGCCCGACGCCTGAGTCTGTCAGGTTCAGAGCCTTACCCTGAACTCCGCAGTATAAATCCGCTGGTCCATGGGGTTGCCCGAGCAGCGCACGATAAAGCTGGGGGTGCCATAGACCCCATCATCGTTGGCGGTGCAACTGCGGGTGTTATTCATATCTTCATCTGTGGCGTTGTTGATGACGCCCATGATCCGGTAGCGCCCGTTCTCGCTGGTCCAGGAGGCTTGCATATCCAGGCGGGTGTAACTGCCTTCGCTGACATGATTGCCCAGGTCAAAGTAGCGTTTGCCCACATAGGCATAGGTGCCACCGAGGGTGAACTCGCCGACGCTGGTGGGCCACAGGTAGTGCAGCGACAGCGCACCCTTGTGCTCTGGTGTCAGTGCCAGCTGACTGCCTTTTACGTTTTCGGGGATAACCCGGTTGTTTTCATCCCGCTCGCCGAATTCCCAATTTTCAAAAAATGCATCCGAGGTAATCTCGGTGTGATTGTAGGAATAGGAGGCAATCGCGCGCAGATTATCCGTTACCAGGTAGGTCGTTGTGGCCTCTACGCCATACATTTCCGTATCGACATTGATTACCTCATCCAGATTAATACTGGCAGGTGGGTCGGTTTTAAAATTGCGCAATTGCTGCATGTCGTCGTAGGTATAAAAGAAGCCGACCAATTCGGTACGCAGGGTATTGTCGAGCAACTCGGCTTTCCAACCCATTTCGTACATGATCATGTCTTCCTGATCAAACTGTCCGGAAGCGACGATACCGCCATCGGCCTCCAGAAATTCCGCTTCCAGGGAGCCCAGCCGCACGCCCCCCATCTTGTAGCCGTTGGCCACTGTGCCCCAGAACAGGTGGCCGTCCCGGGGGCGGTAGCTGAGGTTGACCTTGCCGGTGACGTTGTCGAATTCATCTTCGTGGGTGGCGTCTATGCCGTCAACGTAGCGCGTGGGATCACCGGCGAATTGATCTACGCTGGCGTCGAAGGCGAAGGGTAGCTCCACAAAACCGAACTCCCGGTACAGATCGTAGTAGCGCAGCTGGGTTTCTCCGCCATTGTAATCGTCTTCGGAATAACGGGCGCCCACGGTCAGGGCCCATTTGTCGCTCAGGTCAAAGCCCAACTCGCCGTAGGCGGCCCAGGACTCGTTGTCCAGCACACCTTTTTGGTAGTAAAAGATTCCCAACGGGTTTTCCCAGGAAGTTCCCGCAAGATCAGTGATGGTTTGCAGGGTGGCATAACCCGGCGCGTTGATATTGTAGGGCTGCTCATTCTTGTCATCGAGGTAGTACAGGCCCAGCAGGTAGTTCCAGCTTTTATCGGTCCAGGTGGACGTCAGTTGCAGCTCGTGGGTGTGTTGTTCCTGGTATTGGCCTATGTCCAGCAGCTCCTGATAGTCATTGGGCGTCTCGTCGTAGTCCTCTCTGGAGTCCCAGTCGTATTCAATCAGGCCGTACAGGTACTTCAGTTGCGCCGTTTCGAAATCGTAGGTGACCCTGGCGGTGACGTTATTGTTATTGCGCAGCTTGATTCTACCGGGGGTGTTGTAAGCAACGGTGTAGGGGTCGCCGACCGAGACATTTTCCCGCCCTTCCTGGCACTCCATAAACTGCACGCTCCGGCCCAGACCGTTCCAGAAATTGAGGCAGTCGAAGGCATCTTCCGAGGGAATGGCGCCTGGTATGTAGTCAGATTCCAGGGTGCCGTATTTCAGCCAGAGATTGAGGTCCTCGGTGATATCCCATTCCAGCTGCGCCTCCAGGTAGGTGTTGTCAACAGTGCGCAGGTCGTCTCCGGCCTCGTTGTCCTGCAGCCCGTCCCGCTTGGCATCGTAGGCGTGCAGCTTGTAGCGGACGCTGTCAGTGATGGGGCCGCTCATCACGAACCCGAATTCCTGGGTGCCGTAGTTGCCGACCTTGGCGCGAAAATCCCCCTGGAATTCATCGCTGGGCCGTTTGGTGATTATATTGACGGCGCCGCCGGTGGTATTGCGACCGTACAGGGTGCCCTGTGGCCCGCGCAGGACCTCCGTACGTTGGGTATTCATGGGCCGTGAACTCATGGCGGTGGCTTCTGCGGTAAATATTCCGTCGTTATAGATGGCCACGCCCGGGCTTACCCCCAGGGCGTTGGAGAATCTGCCCACACCACGGATGGAAACGCGGTTGGGGGTTTGCTGGAAGGTGAGCGACGGCACCAGCGCTTCGAAGTCGAATGGACTATTGATATCCAGGCTTTCCAGCATGTCCGAGGTAAACGCCGATACGGCTATCGCGGTATTCTGCAAGTTCGACTCACGTTTGGTCGCGGTGACGATCACTTCTTCCAGGCTCAGGCGTTTTTCCTTGTCTTGAGCCTGGGCAGTCACCGCCAGCGGGAGGGCCAGTAACAGCAGGCAAACTTTTTTCATAATTTGGCCTTTCTAGTAGTTATTATTATTCGAACATACAGTATGTTTATCAAACCGGTAAATGTTCTGATCAAAAACTAACCATAAGGTTCTGTTTCGAAAGTATAGTATGGGTTTCTGCCCTGACCCGAACAGCAGATCAGTTTTTTTGAACCACAAGTACGAACTATTCCTGCCTGGA
>JAPUKZ010000247.1 GCA_027295405.1 Gammaproteobacteria bacterium | reverse complement strand
GAAGCTGTGCTGCACCCACTCATCGTAGATACCCTCCCAACTGCGCCGGGCATTGGCCTCGTGAATAATGATGGCTTTTTCTTCAAACGGATAAGCCTGTTCCTCAAGCAGCAACTCGTACTGTTCCAGAGCGAGCGGGTCGATGTTTCCCGGACGTTCCGATTCCAGTAGATCGACACTGAGTGCACGGTAGATCTCGCCCATTTTGTAGGTAGCGAGGGTGGAAAATTGCGCCACAGCGTAGTCGTTGGTGCGTTGATAGGCCTTCAGTGCGTGCTGCATTGCCGTCTTTTTCCGGCTCAGGCTTTTGGCCAGGGGCGCTCGAATGCTTATGCGCAGATAGGCCTGATACTCAAGCTCGGCCAACTCGCTGGAAGCAAAAGCGGCCAGATACAATGAGTGCCCGGATTGCTGTACCTCTTGCTGTGCCTGTTGCGGGGAGTGGGCAGTTTCATAGGTCGCCATGATCTTGCGCAACCAGAACTGCCGCTTCTGCGGCTGCCGCGACTGGGCGTAGAGCTCCGCCAGCCGATTCATCGCCTCGAAACGTTCTGCCGGGGGTTGCGGCCAGCCGTGGGCGTAACTGCGATAACGGTGTATTGCCAGCTCGCTGTTGCCGGCCTTGTCGTAGTGCTCAGCTGCCAGGTACAACAGCTGGCGCTGGCGCTCCGGATCGGTTTCCGTCGCCAGTATTATGTCCAGCTCCTGTGCCGCGTTCTCCCATTGCTGTAGTTGCTGGTAGTTGTGGACCAGCCTGGTGGCGATACCGACACTCAGGGGGTGGTCGGAAAAGCGCCGGCGAAAATCCCTGAGCAGGCGGGTGGCCCGGGCAAACTCTCCCGCTTGCATATAGTTGCCCGCGGCGTCGTACTGAGCCTGCACCCGCACTGACGATTGTGGAGCCAGGTCTATCACCCGGGCGAATTGATCCGCGGCGGCTCTGTAGTTTTGTGCGACCACGGCGGCTTCAGCCTGGCGGTAGATACTGGCGGCCAGGCGCTCGACGGCGTCGCCGCGGCGGGTATCTGCGGAGGTCATTAATTCCAGTGCCTGCTGGTATGCCTGTTCCGCCGGCAGATACTCGCGGGTGTCAAAATGACTGTGCGCCATGATTAGCCAGGCCGGAACCATGATTTCCACCCCCGGGGTGGGTTGCCAGTGGCTGAGAGTCGCCGCGGCAATAATGGCCAGCTGGTATTCGGACAGCTCCAGCAGTGCTGCCGCTGCGCTGTTCAACACCAGGGGAGCGCGGGCGTCACTGGCAAACCGGCTTGCGTAGCGAAGTTGGCTGTCGATTCTGGAGCGGAGAATTTTCTCATTGTCGCTACTATCGTCAGCAGTCGCGGCAGCGCCAGCGAGCAGGGCATTGTAGGCGACAATGGCAGAGTAACCCGCATCCGCGGCGCGCGGGAAATCAGGAAAATCGTAGGCCACCTGTTCGTAAGCGCTGATCGCGGCTTCGGTGGCACCCGCTTCCCAGCGGCTTTCGGCCAGTAAAAAAACCATTTCCGGGACCCGCGGATCGTTCGCAAAACTGGAGACAAACAGCTGGTAGTAATCACCTGCACTCAGGAAGTGCGGTAGCGCCGATGACGGGGCCAGAGATTGGGCGAGGGACTGGCCCAGTGCGTGGTGGTAGGTAGCCAGTTCCTCGATAAACAGCTTCAGCTTGGACGTAATCAGCTGTTTTACTGCCGTCGAACTATTGGCCCAGTAGTCGCCGCTGACGCCGTAGGATTCAACATAGTGTTGTTTTTCAGTGATGATAAGATCGCGAAAGCCGCCGGCTTCATAGGTTTCTATCACGCTGATCTGAAATTCGTGGGCATGTTCCGAACCGGGCCAACTGCGGTTGAAAGCGCGGTAGGTTTCGGCACTGTCCCGATAGCGCTGTTGCCTGAGGTATAACTCACCCAGGTGTTGATACAGCAAATGCTGATAGTGACGATGCCCCAGTTGCCGGTAGGCGGCGGCGATGGTGTCCGGGCCCTGCAGGTAACTGAACGCCACGGCCAGCACCCGGAAACTGTCCAGCACCAGTTCGCGCTCGCCCCGGCCCAGGGTTTCCAGGTCATTGTCAGTCGGCACCAGTAAATCCAGGGTGTTGCTGAAAGCGGCGATTGCGGGGCGGTAGCGTCCCTGTTTGAACTGGGACCATCCATGCATATAGAGGGCGTTGCGGTAGTAGGCGCTGACATCTTCGCGCGCGATTACCTGCGCATAGGCGCGCTCGGCAGCGGGGTAATCAGCGCTACTGAAGTAACTATCGGCCAGGCGAAATTTTGCTTCCACGTAGTGTTTTGACTGGGGGTACCCGGCACTGAGCTGTTCCAGAACCGCCAGGGATTTGTCGTTTTCCCCGTTCAGTTCGTGGGCCTTCGACAGCTGGTATAACAGGCGATCCTTGGCATGGTTGTTGTCGGGATCATTGGAATGGCCCTGTAGCAAGCTCTGGTAAGCGGCAATCGCTTCATCGAACAGCGGCGCGCGTGCCTCGGTCAGGGCCAGCTCTTCCTCGCCCTGTAACATTTCGATGTCGGCAAGCCGGTGTAGAACCTGCAAGCGGGTGGCCGGGTCTTCAGTCACGATGAGCACCTGCCGATAGATATCTTCAAGCTCGGCCAGGCTGACGGCGGGTAGTTCGGCGCCGGCCTGGGGTAGACTCACCGGTTGTAAATCTGCCAGGGTTGGCGGTGCCGTGCTCATAAATCCCGGCATGATGTGGGGGTCGTAGCTGCAAGCCGCCAACAGCGGCGCCAGTGCCAGCGCTAGCAAGGCTTTCATGGCTGGCCCTCGATACTGCCCTTGTCATAAAGGCGGGCGATGGCAAGCCTGGACTGTCCCAGCGAGCGGGATAATTCCCGGGCCTGGTTTTGCAGTTCTGCCACGGCAACGCGGCGCACTTCGCTGCTGGATGCATTGATAGCAAGATTCACCCGGATCCGTTGGGTACCCAACCTCTGCTGCAGGGCTTCTATTCGGGGGGAAAAACTGGAGTGCTCCCGCCCCGCAACAGTCTCCTCCAGGCGCTCGAGACTGGCCCTGGTCTGCCGCGTCAAAGCTTGCAACTCCCTGAGTTGACGAAGGTTAAGCCACAGCAGCTCGTGGAATCGTTCGTTGTCTTCCCAGACCAGCAAACCCCGATAAAGAGTGATCCGCTGTTTCTGCCCAGGATCGGCATCCAGGCTTGCACCCAGTGCTGCTGCGCGCTCCAGTCGTTGCCACAGCGCCAGTTGATCCGCGTCAGCCAGGGCCCGGCCATCGGCCTCAGCCTGGGCGATCGCCAGTCTGTCTCGCAGCCCGGCGATCTGTGTCAGCAGGTCGGCGTAACGTTGTTGCAGCTGTTGTTCACGGTTCTGCTCTATCAATCTTTGCCAACTGGCTTGCTGATCCGCGTCCACGTCAGCCAATACCTGCAGCCGTTCAACCCCCTGCGCCAGACGCTGGTCGATCTGGTGGAGATCACGCAGTTCTTTCATGGCTGTCTGGAACGAGTGGCTGGAAATTAAATGCTGAAGATACGGGGCCTGTGGGTTCAGCGGCAAGATATCGCTGCCGAACAACCAGCTGTCAGCGCCGGCTTGTCGCAGTTCAAGCAGCTCCTCGATGTCGCCGCTGGAAAATACCTCTATCGCCGCGCGGATGCCCTCCAGTTCCGCCGCCAAAACCCGGGCCGCACCCTGGTAGCTGGCCAGTGCGACTCCCTCCCGCCCCAGTTGTTCATAGGCGTAGGGAACGGCCAGCAGGCTTTCCCGCACACTCTGGCTCAGCGGGGGTTGTTCGCTCAGAGTTCGCCAGGGACTCAAGGCCGCCTGGTAATCCTGTTGTTCGCTGGCGGCCCAGCCATAACCCAGCAGGGCGCGGTCCGCCATTGGGCTGTTCAGCCGGACCCGGGTGAAGTCATGGCTGGCCTGCTCGTAGTCGCCGGCGGCCATGAAGGCGAAGCCGGATGCGGTATAGGCGCGGTCGCGCAGTGATTGTGTTTCTTCATTGCGCACGTCCAGGCGGTCAAAGTTGCGGAAGTATTGCGAGGCGCCTGACCAGTCTCCCGCGGCGGCGTGCTGCGCGCCCATGTTGTAGTAGTGGTAGGGCAGCCAGGCGGAGTCCGCTGGCAACAGCGCCAGGTAATCCTGGGCCTTGCGGTAATCCCCGCTCCGAATGCTCAGCTCAACGCGCATATAGTTGAGCTCTTCGACCAGCGGGGGGGAGGCCAGGGTGCCGATGTTCTGCATGGCCGTGGCACTGCGCTCGAATTCGCCCCGCTGCCAGGCCATTTTCGCCAGGTAGAACCAGGCCCGGTCGCGATCCATTCCCTGCCGGGATTGGGCCAGGAATTCGGTAAAAATTTGCTGAGCCTGCAGATCCATGCCGTAGGACAGGCTCATCCCGCCCCTGAGCAGTTCGGCGTTGTCTGCATGTACGCCCAGTTCTCCGTTCTGCTGACCGATCATCAGCTCGCTCAGGGCGTCGAGATAGTTCTGTTGGTAGAAGTGATACAGGGTAACCCCATAGCGCAACGCCTGTACTGATTCCAGCCCCGCCGCACCCTGGGCACAACTCGCCAGGCACAATCCTGCCGCAAACTGACGCACAGTTTTACCGCAGCTACCGATGGGCAAGTAGATCATTGCTTACCACTCCACGACCACGAACTCGGGTTGTTGGGTGGCGGTCGAGTCGATAATTTTCAGCTCCAGGTTTTTAGCGCCGCTGGTCTTCTCGATTTGCAGTTGGGTGGCGCGTCGGTAGTCGCGGCCCCTGGGACCTTTGCCGGTAAAAACCGCGACGATTTCGTGCTCGCCGGATTTGATGTTGCCCATGTACAGGCGCTGCACACCACCGCGCTGCAGTGCGCTGAGCTGGCGTTCGGTGTACAGGTAGTGGGTTACCACGCTGCCGTCCAGCGACAACTTGACCGCGTCGAGGGTAAAGAACTCGCCCACGTCCAGGGACAGAAACACCGACAGCCGGGTATTACTGGGAAACAGCAGTTCCTCTTCAAGAATGAACAGGTCGCGGTTCAGCTCCAGTACCTGTTGCTTTATCGATTGAACTTCCTGGTTCAGGCTCCGGGTCTCTTCTGCCTGCAGGTGTCTGGCGCCGGGTATCAGGCACAAGACCAGGGTTATAGAAAACAGGCGCAGGGCAATAGATACACACATCTTAGGCAATCATCCCCGCGCTGATACTCGGCGCTTGCCTGAAAGCGATATAGCGTTGGCGGTTGCTCGCGCTACCCAGTCCCTGGCCGGGGAAAAATCCCGCTGTGTCGAACAGGCCCTCCTGGCCGTGCAGGGCCATGTAGTTGAGGATTATCGTGTCCACCATCAGGTTGACGTTGTTGGCCGCCGGGGTTGCCGCGGTCTCCACCGAGGCATCGGCTCGCATCCAGCCCAGCTGCTGGTGTTGCATGGGGTCACTGGGGCCTTCGTCCAGCAGCAGCGGGCTGCCGGCAGGATCATAGACCAGGAAAAAGGAGCTGGCGGTGGAGGAGTTGTCGCCACTCCAGACGCCCTTCTCGATGCCGTTGACCATTTCCAGGCTGCCGTCGCTGGCCACCGAGCCATCGCTGAACACGTAGAGCATCAACGGCGTTTGAGTGCGTCGCGCGTAATCCAGGCAGGCGCCAATACACTGTCCTGCACGGAGGTCACGGGCCTCGCCAGTGCGGCGATCGCCGGTGTGATAATCGTAGCCGCCCATTTCGATGGTACCGGCGCCGGCAATACCGTCGATCACCAGTTTCATCACCGAGGCGGCCTTGCTGAATTCGCGATCAGAATCAAACTCCGCGCTGCTGAAAATACCCGCGGGACCGACTATCTCCGGGTCCAGTGATGGATCCAGCGCATCCGGATCGGAGAATTTCTCCAGCGTATCGGCGCTGCGCAGGTATTCGCAGCTGAGCCGGTCCTTCAGGCGCTGGTCTTCGGTGCTGGGGTCGCTGACCAGGGTATTGACCAGGTCCAGTTTGAAATCGGTGATCCGCTTCATGGACTCCAGTACCGAGACAATGTCTTCGGCGTCGTCCAGTAGTAATTTGAGGTCGCCCACGTCCACCAGGCCGCTGGCGTCGCTGGGCCGGTCTATCTTGGTAGGCCTGATCTCGGGGTCGATGAGCATGGCCGGCGCCATTGAATTTCCGCCGGAGACGCTGTTCTCCGAGCCTACCAGCTGTAGAATCTGGCCGCGCAGGCCGGCCCGGTAGATTCCGTACATGGGGTTGTGGGGATTGTTGCCGGTGTCGTTGTCCGAGCGGCCCGGAATCACGGCGCCGTTGACGAAACCGCGCATGCCGCTGGCTTTTTCCAGTATGCCCCGCAGCATGGCGCTCTCGCTGTGAAATAACAGACCCAGGGTATCGTCGGTGAAATCCATGGACAGGGACGCGGGATTATTGGCGAATGGCAGGATATCCGGCGGCAGTCCCAGTTTGCGGTAACCGGCGGTGCTTAGTGCATCGCGCTGGCCACCGGGCCCGCCGACAATCACATTGGAGCCGGCAATATTGGCCCCGCCCGCAAGATCGAAACAGATAAAGGGAATCTTGCGCCCCGCCACCGCACCCAGATCGCAGCTGGTGTAGGGCGTGAACTTAGAATCCAGCAGATCGGGAGAAATGGCGTGGGCGCGGGGGCCCAGCAGGCTGAACAATGAGGTACCCAGGAGGGTGGCGCCACCGGCGCGAAAACCCTGCGAGATTAATTCCCGACGGCTCAGCGGGCGGCGATGGTCCGGGTGTTTGAGTGCATCGTCGAGTCGATAAAACCTGCTGCGCTTGCGCATCGTCTTCGTTCCCATCAGTTTCAAGGTGCTTACTGCAGCAGCACGATGCCGCTGCCCAGAATTGCAGTGCATGCGGCTTTCACCACATCCGCCGTGCGTGAGGCCGGGCATGCTGCATTGTTACGGCAATAAATCAGACCATCACGCTTGTTGTGCAGCGCGGGGTCCGGGTCGCTGACATAGTTTCCATTGATCAGCACATAGGGTTTAAGATCGCGGTCATCCGTAATCAGCACTACCACTTCATCGATAATGCGGGTGCGCGCCGTGTCGCTCAGGAGGCCGGTGTTGATGGCCCTGTCCACCAGGGGCGCCACGATATGATTGCGCCAGTCGATTCCCGGATCTGCTACCGGGGTATTGAAGTCAAACACCGGCGGGGCCGGGAAAATCTGCTGGCGCAGGTTGATATCCTGCACCAGGCCATCGCAATAGGCCGCCGCCAGCTGGGTGGCGGCCATCTGGTGGGATGACATGAAGGCCTGGAAATCTTCCACCCCGGGTAGTGCCCGGCGCACGTTGTTAAAGGTCTCGGCTACGGTTTTACCGGTAACCTGGCTGACCCGGTCGCTGGCAACCGGCACCCCGGTCAGGACCGAGAAGCTGGCGTTGATTTCATCGAAGGTACGTACCGCGATGTCGGCGGCGCCCTCACCCACCAGGATTTGCCGGAAGGGCATGGCGCTGCCGCCGAGTGCCGGACCGGAAAGGCCGTTGATCTGGTCAAAGGCGAGAAAGAAGATATCCTGGTCGGCGCCATTTTCCAGGGGAATGATAGTGCCGGTAGAGGCCAGCGACTGCCCCAGTTCGTCGCCGGCACCAGCGCCAAGCGATGCCTTGATGTTGAGGAACCCCTGACCCGTTTCTGCCAACTTGCCATTGATGCCCAGGTGCACTCCGCTTAAATCAAAAGCGACACTGCCGCCATCGGGATTGATGTTGACGAAAAAAGGCGAGTCAAACAGGTAACTGGAGTCATCAAACTGGCTGACCTGAAACACCACGTAGCAATAGTTGGTACGGGACCCGTCGGCCATGCTGTGGCAGGTTCCCTCTGCGTCCAGCAATTCAGACACGCTGAACATCAGGTAGTATTTTTGCCCCACCCCGACCTCGAAATTTTGCTCAACCTGCTCCGCGCTCAGTACGCTGTTGTGCACCGCCAGCATGCGCATGGTGCCGGCCCAGGGGTTGGTATTGCCGGTGGCGTTTCCCAGCACCACGGCAAAGGCCTCATTCCAGTTATTCAACAGGCCGCCGCCGGCGTCATCGATGGCACCGCTGGACTCACCATTGACATAGATTTTTCTCCCCGCCACCGGGTCATAGGTCACCACCACGTGTTGCAGGGTAGCCTGGGCCAATTGCGCATCGTCGCCTGTGGACAGGGCCGGTTCACCGGCGTTGTTGTCATCTGTGGCGGTACTGCGGGTGTAGGCCTGGTAGTTGTACAGGGTTTGGCTGAGCAGCAGGTTACGGCTGTCGGGTCCGCCCGCATAGCCCATGATCCAGGCGTTTTCCTGGCTGACGTTATTGGGGGCGATCCAGGCTTCGATGCTGTACTCGCCGGTCAGGGTAATCAGCTTGTGGAGTTTGCTGCTGCCGGCGACACCGCCCTGGGCCTTGCCGGCCACAAAGCGAACGCCCCAACCGCCCAGCCAGTTGTAGTCACCGGACAGGCTGAGGGGAATCTCCGGTTTTACTCCACTGGTATCAGCGGTGGTGGTGCCGCTGCCTTCGCGAAATTCCCATTTGGCGATCAAGCTGGATTCAGCCCGGCCACCGCCAGTTGCCACCACACCGTCCCGTTCCAGCACCTGCGCCATGCTGATCACCAGGCTGGCATCGACTTCGGTTTCCGGTACCACAGCGGCAAAGCGAGCCACGGCACGGCGCAGGGTCTCGGCGTTATCGGGGCAGGAGTCCCAACAGTTGTGCGAATCGGTGGCCAGGCGCAGTACGATACGCGAGGCGGCGGAATCGATCAGATCGATCTTGCCGCGCAGTGCCGGGTAGGCGATATCCGGGTTGTCACTGCCAAAGTAGGGTGACTGGGGAATGTTGGCGGTGTCGGAATGGCAGTCGGAGCAGTAGCGATTGAGCAGTTCCAATACTTCGCCGCTACTGGCCAGGTCCAGGCCGGCGACATCAATCAGAGTCGGTGGCATCACCCTGGTGCCGGAAGGGCTCACCGGGATCCGTGGCAGCAGTTGTACCGTGGCAGCCGACTGCACAGTGCCCGCCGCCCAGCGTTCGATATAGGAAGTAATGGTGGCGGCACAGGTACTGGCCTGGTCCGACCCCAGCCAGCAGTTGTGGCCATTGGCGATGCGTTGCACCACCGCTGATGAGTCCGGGGCATCAAGGTTGACGACGGTTCTGGCCTGCCGCCAGGCATTGTTCACATCACCCTGGTCTGCGAATGCGGTGGTACCGGGCTGACCCGGGGTATGGCATTCGCCGCAGCGATCATTGCCAGCGAGGGGATCGTAAAAAGTCCGTTTGAATCCCTGCACCTCTTCGCTGACGGGCGTCGGACCGTTGTAGGTAAACTCACTGCCACCCAGGCTGGCGCTGAGGTCGAACTCCCGCTCGCTGCCACCACCGCCGCTGCCGGCGCTGCAAGCCTGCAACAGGAGTGCCGCCAGCGGAAAAAGTGCCGCCAGCCGATAAAGTGCCGCCAGCGGGGGGCCGATAAGGTGCGTTCGTGTCTGCAGCTTGCCGGGTATCAAACTCCACCTCCTACAAGTGGCTGGAACAATATCCAGCCACCTCTGCAAAGACCTGCTTGATACTGTGGCTGCTGTTGAAGGTTGCTACGAAACCCGCAACAGCATTGGTTTCTCCAGCATCGGGTTCCGGTTCGCGCAGGCACACATTGCGAAATACTTTTTTTACCTGGCACCAGGAAAAGGCCTCGGAATTGGCCAGTTCCCAGCCCAGTGAGGCGGCGCCATCACCCTCGGAAAAGGCCGCGTTGGCGACCAGATCGATGGCGCTGGTTGTGTCCGGCGCATTGCGCCAACCGATGCGGGCGCTGTTCTCACCCAGGCGCCAGTAATTACTCCAGTGGTCGTTTGGCGTGACGTAACCAGGGGCAAAGGTGGCGGAGTTGATCAGGTATTTGTCCTGCACCAGGTTGGGGCTGTAAACCATTTGCCCCAGGTCCTTGCGCTCGTCCTCGCTCAGATTTGGAAACTGCTGTTCCTCCGGATAGGGAAAGTCGTAGTAGGCATAGGCCTGGGCCATCGGATCCATTCCGCTGTGGCAACCGACACACTGGTTCAGGAATAAGGTGCTGTCGCCGCCCGGGCTGCGCGATACATCCTGGCGAATGCGGTCGCTGGGGCGGCTGGTGTCCTTGAGCTGTTCCAGGTCCATGCACAGGTAGTTGAGCAGGGTAAACCGGAACATCGCCCGGTTGGTGCCGTCGACAAAGAACGCGCGTGCCGCCGCCCGTGTGGTCATAACCCCAGCCACGGCGACCGCGGAAAAGCCGGTCACGCTGCTCTGGCTGTTCGCTACCAGCAGGCTGTCATCCCCGAGGTTGGCACCGGCGGCTTCCAGAAATTTGTAGTGGTCGTTGTTGTTGGGAGCGTAGGGGGGGATGCCGGCGATACTGCCGGTGTAAATAATATCGCCGGAGAGAACTTCCCTGAAGTCGAGATCGTCGCGCACCACACCGATCACTGTTGCCGAATAATCGTTCAGGGCGGCAAACGGGTCCTGGTCTTCGTTAGTCCATGGCGTAGCCCAGTTTTTCAGGGTCACCGTGTAAAAATCCCCGGCGGCTACCACGCCGGGGGCGCCATCCATGGCGTAAAGTGCCGCCTGTTTTGCACCGCCAGTGCCGCCGGCAATGGCGCTCGTCATCACATCCAGCATGGCGTCGGTGGGGGGGACGCCGGTCAGGCGATCGTGGATTCGCCTGGCCTGATCACGGGGCCCGGCGTGGCTGAACGTCGCGACCACCAGACCCAGCGCCGCAATTATCGGGCTGAGAGAGCGTGCTTTGAAACCATACTTTCCCATGTGAGCTCAATCTCAAAAACAAGCAAAAAAATTGATTTTCTGGCCCGAGTATGTTCGATCGAAACGCTTATTTCGCCGTGAAATGGCGATTTCTGTGACGCGCGCCACAGTTTTCACACGCACTCGCGGACTTGTTTGGTGCCGGCTCAAACGTTCGCTATAGACTCAGGCAGACTGACAGGAACATGGGTCTCAAAACGGAGCAGGTGATTCCATCGACAGGCAAACGGACAGTAAGCGTGGTTTCCAGCAGGGCCGGGCGCGGGCGATAGTCCCCGCACTGGTGCTGTCCGCGTTGGTTTCATCCTGTACCAGCGGGGGCGGTGACAACGTTACCCTGAGCACCGACAGCCAGGTCCCCGATCCGGTTGTGCTGGAGGTAGCCATTGCCTATGTGAGGCGACCGCTACCCGAGGAGACCCCGGATTTGCGCGATCCGCTGGCGTTCTTCCCCGGTGCACAGTTGCTGGTAAGGGAACGCTCGGCGGTTAGCGCCGACGAAATCGACATCACACCGCGCATTGCCGAGCTGGTCGCCGCGGAGGAAGGGGTCGCCAGTGACACCCTGGCCATCGATATCAAAGGGCTGGAAAGTTCTTTCGACGGCGGTACGCTGATATTTTCCGCCCGCATCGTGCCGGAACCGGTGGCTGAAAATCTTGAGTTGAGCACCTGGAACCTGTGGTTGCTGGATCTGGAAAGCCTGCAGCCGCAGTACCTGATTCCCTCCCGGATCAAACGCAACGAGGGCGTGGAAACCGGCGGCAGTCACGATATTGCTCCGCATTTCCTGGGTGACGACAGAATTGTTTTCAGCTCGACCCGCCAGGTGGCCAGCCAGGCGCGGCAGCTCAATGAGGGCAGGATTCAGATATTTGCGGCGCTGGATGAAGATGGGCGGAATCCGGCGGCGGTGCTGCACATCTACGACCCGCTACAGCGCGACCGGGAGTTTCAGCAGATCTCGTTCAACTTGAGCCACGACCTGGACCCGGTGGTGTTGTCTTCCGGAGAAATTGTCTTCAGCCGCTGGAACAATACCGCCACCAATCACATCAGCCTGTACCGCATCGCGCCCTCCGGGCTGCAATTATCACCCCTGTATGGATTTCACAGCCAGGGCAGTGGCAGTGGGGGCAGCGCGGTTGAATTCACCCAGGCCCGGGAGCTGGATGACGGAACCTTGCTCAGCGTGATCAGGCCCTTTGCCGCCACCAGTTTTGGCGGCGATATTGTTGCCATTGATACAGGGAATTACGCGGAATTTGAGCAACCGACCTGGGCCAACCAGGGGCTGGGCGGGAGTGGCCAGACGCCGCTCACGGACACTGAAGTACGCAGCGATGGTGAGATTTCCAGCGGTGGCCAGTTTGGCTCCGTATACCCGCTGCGCGATGGCACCGGGCGCAGCCTGGTGACCTGGAGCCAGTGTCGGGTGATCGCTGAGGACGGCGGCATTGTGCCCTGCACCCAGGAACCGGAGAATCCGAATCCGGCGCCACCCCTGTACGGAGCCTGGGTTTACGATGGGTTGGAAGATACCCAGCGCCCGGTAGTACTGGCGCAAGAGGGCTTCATGATCAGCGAAGTCATCGCCGCTGAGCCGCGCGCCTTCCCCGCCCTGTTGCCGCAGCCCGACAGTTTCAATGCCGGGTTGGCGCTGGCCAACCAGGGCCAGTTGTTGATCGACAGTGTGTACGATTTTGACGGGGTGGATGAATCCCCGCTGGGCATCGCCAATCACGCCACCCCGGGTACCTCCGCATTCCGGGAGCGGCCCGCGCGGTTTCTGCGCATCGTATTGCCCGTGCCCATTCCCGATGACGAGGTATTTGACATTCCCGACTTCGCTTCCGGGGTGGCGCCTCGGCGCTCCTTCAGGGAAATTGCGGGCTATGTACCGATTGAACCGGACGGTTCGGTGACGGCGATCCTGCCCGCCAACCAGGCCTTCAGGTTCAGCGTGCTGGCGGACAACGGGCGTCGTATCGGCCCGCGCCACAACTACTGGTTACAGCTGGGTGCGGGTGAGGTTTTGCACTGTCGCGGTTGTCATCGTGCGGACAGTATTGGGCCGCACGGGCGTTGGGATTCCCTGCCCGACTCGTCGAATCCCGGTGCCAGGCCGCTGGCGGATGGTGGTAGTGGCTTTCCCGGTACCGATACTGTAACCCTGTTTGCCAAAGAAGCAGGGCAGACTATGGCGCAAACCAGGGATTACCAGCAATCCCTGGGTAACGCTATGCAAACCGGGCGGGAGATGCTCCTGACTATCAGTTACAGCGATGAGTGGTCTGACCCGCAGCTGGTTCCCGACCCCGCTATCAATGATCGCGATTACGATCCGAACTGGACCGATATTCCCATTGGCAGGCCTATTATCGTCGACAATCTGGATCCCACCCTGCCCAGCCGCATCGTGATCAACTACATCGATCACATCCAACCGATCTGGGAGCGGCAGCGGGCACCGGTTGACGACAGCAGCGGCTTGCCGGTAGACACCTGCCTGGGTTGTCACGACAGCGAGTCGGGCATGGTGGTTGCGGCGGGGCAACTGGACTTAAGTGCCGTCTCTTCCGATATTGATCCCGACCATATGCGCTCCTACCGGGAGTTGTTGTCGGTCGATGTCGAACAATGGATAGACACTGCCGGTAACGTGTCGGACCGGCAGCGCCTGTGCACCGAGCTGGATGAAGACGGCAATGTGCTCACCACAACGGTTGCGCTTGAACTGCAAGCGCCGATGCGGGCCGGCAGTGCCACGGCCAGCAGCGGATTTTTTGCCTGTTTTGAGGGCGGGGCCTGTGGTACTGAGAGTCAGCCACCGCTGCCGAATAACTGTACGGAAGACGGCGGCACAGTGGTGCCGGCCACGACCAACACCATCGATCATCGCGGTTTGTTGAGTCCCAGCGAGCTGCGCTTGATCTCCGAGTGGCTGGACATTGGCGCCCAGTACTACAACAACCCCTTCGATACACGTTTGCAGTAGTTGGGTGGGCACAGGCATATGGCAGACAGGGTTCCGGGCAACGAAAACAACAGGTGGCGAGCTGAACTGCTTAAGCCGCTGTTTGCCCTGCTTATTGCGATGCTTGCGAGTACTGCCACACACGCCCAGGGGACCGGGCAAGCCACCGCCGATCAGCAGCGCATGCGCAGTACAGTGGTCGATGCCTACCTGGAAATGCGTACCGCCCCGGGGCGGGGTTACCCGGTGTTTTATGTGGCCGAACGCGGCGAAAGACTTGTTCTGCTGAAGCAGAAGACGGACTGGGTCAAGGTGCGCAATCAGCGGGGGATTGAAGGCTGGGTGCACGTGGACGAGATCGCTCGCACGGTCGATGAACTGGGTGACGTGCTGGCTTTTCGCAGCCCGGACCTGGACAGTTTCAGCAACCGGCGCTGGGAAGCCGGCATCATGCTGGGGGGCTTCGGTGATACGGATGCGGTTAGCGGCTACGGCGGCTTCCACTTCACCCGCAATCTCTCGCTGGAACTGGAGTTGACAGAAAACTTCGGTGATTTCTCCGACGGCCGCATGGCTACTCTGAATATTGTGCACCAGATGTTTCCCCACTGGCGCTATTCACCTTTTCTCACTATTGGCGGCGGGGTCAGGGAGACCAACCCGCGCTCAACCCTGGTGTCCACCAGTGATCGCACCGACAACACGGCGAGTGTTGGCGCCGGCTTGCGAGTTTATCTCAGCCGGCGTTTGTTGCTGCGATTGCAGTACAGGAACTACGTGGTGATGACCAACCGGGATGACGACGAGGAAGTAGACGAATGGAAAATTGGAATAAGTGCATTTTTCTAACGGCCGCCCTGTGCGGCGCAGGTTCTGGACAGGCTTTCGGTGAACCCCCCGAGCAGCCGCGGCAGGTGGTGCATCCTGATATCGAGCGCCGTGAAATTCCGCGGATAGCCATCGACACCGAGAACTTCGAACTCGGGCCCTATGCCGGGATTATCAGCATCCAGGACTTCAACAGCGAAGTGGTTTACGGCTTGCGCGGCGCCTGGCATGTCACCGAGGATTTCTTTTTCGAGGCCAATTATGGTGTTTCGGAGGCCGACCTGACCAGCTACGAAAAGCTTAGCGGTGGGGTCCCGCTATTCAGCGACGATGAGAGGGACTACAGCTACTACAACCTGAGCCTGGGATGGAACATTCTGCCGGGAGAAATCTTCGTGTTTGACAAATACGCCTTCAAATCGGACTTCTATTTTATTGGTGGCGCCGGTAACACCAGGTTTCTCGGTGACAACTGGTTTACCGTCACCCTGGGTGCCGGCTATCGGCTGTTGTTGAACGACTCGGTTACCTGGCGCCTGGACATTCGTGATCATATTTACGACCGGGAAGCATTTGGTGCCAGGGAAACCACCAATAATATTGAATGGTCCACCGGATTGACTTTCTTTTTTTAGGGGAATAGGCGGACCGAAAGGAGAACACCATGAGAAAACGAATCTTTGCCGCAGCAGTTATGCTGGGGTCGCTGGCCCTGGTGTTACTGCCACAGGCGGCGGCGCTTACCGCGGACGGTGCCGCCGCCAACTTCACCCTGAAGAGTGCGACGGGTGAGAATGTTCGCCTGAGTGAATACCGCGGCCAGGTGGTGTTGATCAATTTCTGGGCCTCCTGGTGTGGACCCTGTCGCCAGGAGATGCCGCACCTGGACGCCATTCACCGAAAGTACGAGGCCCTGGGTTTTACGGTATTCGGGGTTAATGTCGAACAGGATCGCGAACTGGCTGACAAGGTGCTGCGCGATATTCCGGTCACTTTTCCGATCCTGTTTGATGACGAGAACCGGGTCAGTGAGCTCTACGATGTAGACGCCATGCCCGCCACCGTGTTGCTGGATCGCAACGGTGAAATTCGCTTCACGCACCGCGGTTACAAACCCGGTTACGAGTTGGAGTACGAAAAACAGGTCAGGGTCCTGGTTCGGGAATAAAGAGCGGGAATAAAGGGCGGGAATACGGGGCGGGAATAAGGGGCGGGAATAAGGAGCGACAGCATGAGAATTCTACGACGAAAGTTTTGCCTGTTGTTATTAGCGATATTGCCGGTGCTTTCGGCCTGCGGCGTGCAGCCCTGGGTAAAGCCCTATGAGAGACAGATGCTGGCGGACCCCATCATGAGTTTTGACCGGGACCCGGTTGCCAGTGCCTATACCCACCATGTCTACCAGGCCCGGGAAGGCGCTCGCGGCGCCGAGGGTGGCGGAGGAGGTGGTTGTGGTTGCAATTAGTATGAAACACTACAGCAGCGACAAACGACTGGTCCCCGCTATTGGCGGATTACTGGCGCAAGGGCTTGCGGGTCCGCTCCTGCTTTGGGTAACCGCAACGCAGGCGGCGATTCTGCCGGAGCAGCGGGCCGATGCCATGTACCACAGTTACGATGGCGGCGGTGTCACCATTGACGGCCCCTCGGTACTGATACGGAAGAATTTTGCCGAGGCCGTCTCTGCCAGCGCCAATTACTACGTGGACAACGTCAGCAGTGCCTCCATCGACGTTATCACCAGCGGTGCCAGTGAATACGATGAGAAGCGCACGGAGCTGAGTGTGGGCGGTGACTACCTGTACGACAAAAGCCTGTTCAGTGCCGGTTATACCAACAGCGACGAAAGCGATTACAGCGCTGATACCTGGTATTTCAGCGTCAGCCAGGATTTCTTTGGTGACCTCAGCAACCTCAGCTTCAGTTATTCCCGGGGTGACGACGAGGTCAGGCAGAACGGCAACGATGACTTTGAGGAAGAGATTGTGCGCCACAGTTACCGGCTTGGTCTCAGCCAGGTACTGAAGCCGGATTTGATCATGACTTTCAACTACGAGGTCATCACGGATGAGGGCTATCTCAATAACCCTTATCGCAGCTATCGCTATCTATCGGATCCGCTGGATCCGGATGCAGGTTACCAGTTTGCGCAGGAAGTGTATCCGGACACGCGCACCAGTGACGCCGCCAATCTACGGTTGCTCTACTACTTACCCTGGCGCGCCACCCTGGGTGCGAGTTATCGCTTTTTCAGCGACGACTGGGGCATCGACGCCCACACCGCACAGATAAGCTACACCCACACTTTTCGCCAGCGTTGGATCCTGGACGCGAAGTACCGCTACTACCAGCAAAGTGCTGCCGACTTCTACAGCGACCTGTTTCTGGCGCCCTCCCAGGACGCGAAGGATTACCGCGCCCGGGACAAGGAACTCAGCCAGTTCAGTAGCAACAGCCTGTCCCTGTACCTGAGCTACGAGCTACCGGTGCGCCACCGTTGGTTGGACAAATCCGCCGTCAGCCTGCAGTGGGACAAGATCTTTTTCGACTACGACAATTTTTCCGACCTTACCGATGTGGCCGCCACGCCGGGGCAGGAGGCGCTTTATAACTTCAACGCTGACGTCATAAAGATGCTGATAACCGTGTGGTACTAGGGGGTTTGCCGCAACAGTCCCGCTGAGTAGTGCAACTTGCCCTCAGAGTCGATAATGATGGCGTCTATCCCCGGCAGGCTGTTAATCAGGGCCAGGCCACGCTCCACACCGAGCACGAAGGTGGTGGTGGACAGGGCATCACTGTCGATGGCCAGGGGCGCCAGCACGCTAACGCTCTGCACCGCGCCGGAGGAATGCCCGGTCTTTGGATCCAGGATATGGTGCAGGCGGATATTGTCCTTGATGAAAAATCGCTCATAGTCACCCGAGGTTGAAATCGCGGTATCGGCCAGGGGAATCATGACCGCAAATTCATCTTTCTTGCGCGGATGCTTGATACCGATCATGCGCGGCCGGTCGCCGTGATCACCCAGAACCCGACTGTCGCCACCGGCGCTGACAAATCCGGCCACAATACCCGCTTCGATCAGAACAGTGATCGCCTGGTCAACCGCGTAGCCCTTGGCGATGCCACCCAGGTCTACCTGTAGGTCCCCGGTGTGGAAGGCCACGCTGTGGTTTTTTGGGTTGAGCGCGATGGCGCGATAATTAATATGCTTCCGCTTTTGCGCGACGAACTCAGCCGAGGGCGCACGCCCGGCGCGGTAGTCGTAGTACTTGCCCACCGACGCAAAACTGATATCGAAAGCGCCATCACTGAGGCGGGAGTAGTGCAGGGCGCGTTCGATAACCCCGAACAGCGCCTCCGGGACCGACACCGGGGCCGCATAGGCCTGCTGGTTTACCTGGTACAGGGCACTGTCCGGATTCAGTGGATTCATCATCCGGTCCACCCGCTGCATAGCCGCCATCGCCTGTTCAATGATCTGCAGCCCCTTCGCTTTATCCTCAGACCACAGTTCCACCGTGACCTGTGTCCCCATCATTTCCCGGCTCTCGCTGTACCAGTTGGCAGAAGCGTGAAGTGGCAGGCTCAGGAGGAGCAGGCTGAGGAAAAGGCGCATAGCCGAATAGCTTGCCACAGGCGTTTCAGCGCGGCAATACGGGTGCTTGCCGCTGTATTTTCCACCACGGCATGGGCTACTATTCTTGATCAACGCAAGTTGGTTAACAGTACCTACCGGAGGAGTTATTGTGAGCTCTTGAAGTGTTCAAACTTGTGGGGCTCGAGCGCTCGCGCCGCAAACTTGGCTGCGGCACGGGAAATGGCATAACACCCATTCAGCTGTGACAGTTGATGCGCGATCATATTGTTGTCCGTGCAGGTCCGCGATCCTGCATAAGTGAGCGTGCGTACCCCAGGATACTGAGGTCCGCTTTGCGCTATGCTTATTCGCGCCTGAGCCGGTAGCATTGGCGCCGAAGTCAGCCGTGACGCATAATGAATCTCAGTTTTTGGGCTGATCAAGGATGATACGGAGCAGGAGCGACACGGATGTCGGCTCATTGTGCTGTTGCGCCAGGCCAGGCAGGGAGGGCTCGCACCGGCGTCTATCACAGGCGGTGCCGATACGCCAGTGGGTGTTTTCCCTGCC
>JAPUKZ010000246.1 GCA_027295405.1 Gammaproteobacteria bacterium | reverse complement strand
CAATCGCTTGAAGAATCGCTTTGCGGCTGCTCCGTCACGCTTGGCCTGTAGGTAGACATCAACTACCTCTCCGTCCTGATCAACAGCCCTCCAAAGATAATGTCGTTTGCCATTGATTTTGACGAAGACCTCGTCGATATAAAAGGTATCACCGAATCCTCGATGCGTGCGCTTCAATCGCCTGGCATATTTGGCGCCGAATTTGATACACCAGAGTCGAATAGTCTCATAGCTTACCGTAATGCCACGTTCAGCAAGTAGATCCTCAATATCTCTATGGCTAAGATTGAATCTATAGTAAAGCCAGACAGCGTAACTGATGATATCTGGTGGGAATCTGTGGCGTTTGTAGGTATTCATCCCCGATTCTACCGAATTCAGCCAGTTAACTTGTCAGTACCACCCCAGCTACATCTTCGTGGTTAGCGGGGTATTCCTGCTGGCACTGTTGTTTGGCCGCGAGATTTTTTCGAGAAAACCCACCGCGCCGCTGTACGGCACCGCCTTCACTACCGTGCTGATACTGATCGGCACCGGAACCGGGGCCTTTGGCGACGAGGCCAGCAGCAAGTTCGTTACCCGGATTGCCCAGATACTGCTTGCGGTATGCTACCTGGTGGCGGCCCTGTCTCTGCTGCAGAACCTGAAGCTGCGCGAGCGCTGGCTGAATACCGGGCGGCACATCGCTCGCTGGCTCAACTGGCTGAGCCGCTACTTGCCTGGGCACAGGGTAGACGCCGCTGGCTGATTACAGCTGACCTTCAATCGGCAATAGACCATACAAGCCGGCACTGAAGCGCCGCCACCAGCTGCTTTCCGGTTCCTTGTTGAAGGATATCTCCTTCCCATCGCGCAAGGCCAACCACTTGAGTGACCCATCCGGGGTCAGTTCAACCTTGTAGGCATACTTCCTGACCGTATCCGCGGCGGCCGCGTGCAAGTCACGCGTCAGCTCCGGCGAGTCCAGAATCAGGCCCATCTCGGTGTTGATATCGATGGAGCGCGGGTCCACATTCAGCGAGCCCACAAACAACCAGCGGCGGTCAAACATGATGGCCTTGGTGTGCAGGGTGGTGGTGATATCCGTGCCCGGATTGGCGGCGTGCGCGCTAACCTCCCACAGGCCCACGCCGCCTTGCAACAGTGTTTTACGATAGCGTTTGTAGCCCGAGTGCACGGCCACGTGGTTGGTGGAGGCCAGGGAGTTGGTGAGTATATCAACCTTCACCCCCTCCTGTTGTTTCGCGACAAACAGATCCGCCAAGCCCTGGTTGGGAATGAAATAGGGAGAAAACACCACGATCTCGGTTTCAGCCGCCAGGATCAGAGAGCCGAGCGATGAGGCCAGGAGCTGAAATTCCCGCGACACCGGATTGACCAGTTTGTCAGGATGGTCGGAAATCACGTGTGCCTCGGCAAAGTAGGGTTGCAGGCGCTTGTCCAGCAGGCCGGCGATTATTCCGTCCGCTGTGGAAAGCTGGTTCCCCGGGTGGGTACGGCGCCACTCAGCCAGCTCCGTGCGAACGCTCTCCAGTTCCTTCGGATTGGTTTCCGAGTCGAAGGCCTGCATGGGCAGGCTCAACTCGTGGTTCCAGAAATCGTCGAAACTGTCGCCAACTTCACCTATCAATCCGCCAAAACTGAGAATCTCAAAATCCCAGAAATCAACCGCGGGATTCATCTCGAAATATTCGCCGGCAATGTTGCGGCCGCCGATGATCGTGATCTGGCCGTCGACGGTGAAGGACTTGTTGTGCATGCGCCTGTTTGCCCGCTTGAAATCCGCCAGGTAATTAAGTGAGGTGAAACCCTGGCGGGACAGGGGATTGAATAGGCGCACCTGCACATTGTCGTGGGCGTTCAGCAGGGCCAGGCCCTCGTCTTTGGCCGTGGTAAAAATATCGTCCAGCAGCAGTCGCACGCGAACGCCCCGGTAAGCGGCACGCAGCAGCGCGCCGGTGAACCCGATACCGGCAGCATCCGGCTTGATCAGGAAATACTGGGCGTCAATGGTCGCCTGGGCGCGCTCAATCAGGTCCAGCCGTACCGCGTAGGCGTCCGCGCCACCGCCCAGCGGGTACACCGCTGTGTTGTGTGCGTTGTTACTCAACCAGAGATCCGACAACGCCGCCAGGGAACCCGTTTCCACCCGTGCACCCCGGTATGACTCTTCCCGCGGGTAGTCGAAGGGCACACTGATACAGGCCACCAGTATTAACATCAGCAGACAGCCGCCCAGCCACCGCACCGGTCCAACCCCGACAACCACCGCTGTTTTCATCCCCACCCCCAAAAAAGTTATCCACAAAAACCCCAGGGGGCCAGGCCCCTTTGGGTTTTTGTGGATAAGTGTATTCGTTTACATAATAGTTGGGACTTGAGAGACTTGCTTACGTTTTGCACGCAGGGAAAAACCGTGAAAATGATGCTGCGCAAGGCGGGTACACAACACAGGCCGGCACTTGAAAACCTGTTCCAGATGTCGTGTGGTCAAAAAACTCATGCGGCCTCCAGATAATAATATCGCAGAAGTCCACCTAGCCGTTCTCGACTTTGAATTGTCGGGTCACGACATTGGTCCGAGCGTGTGGTAGGGCTGGTAAACAACAGGATGTTTCCTTTACCCTGGTGATTTCGATCCTCATTATAATGCGCCAAATATTCTCGCAAGGTGTGACGTAGCGAGGACTCTCCGAAGAG
>JAPUKZ010000245.1 GCA_027295405.1 Gammaproteobacteria bacterium | reverse complement strand
CGGTTGACACGTATTGAAGCAGTGCTTGCGCGCCAGGGTGAGCGTTTCGTCAGGCGAATTTTGACCCCCGTGGAGCAGGCCGAGTACGCCGCCAGTGCCCGGCAGAACCGTTTGCTGGCCACACGCTTTGCCGCCAAGGAGGCAGTGGTCAAGGCCCTCGGCACCGGTATTGGCAACGGTGTTAGCTGGCAGGACATCACGGTGGAGCACGACGAGCTGGGAGCGCCGTTGGTGGTATTACAAGGGGGTGCTGCGGCCAGGGCCAGGCAGTTGGGTGGCACCAGGGTGTTGCTTAGCCTGGCGGATGAAAAGGACTATATCGTGGCTTTCGCCGTGCTCGTCCCTTAGTTGTATAATCCCGGTCCTTATGCGCGACTACCCCACTATTGAGTCTTGTATTGGCGACACACCTCTGGTCCGCCTGCAGCGGATGGCAGTGGGTTCCGGCTGCAGCGTCTTGTTGAAACTGGAAGGCAATAATCCCGCTGGTTCAGTCAAGGATCGACCCGCCCTGAGCATGATCAACGGTGCCGAAGCGCGGGGAGAGATAAAACCCGGCGATACCCTCATTGAAGCCACCAGCGGTAATACCGGAATTGCCCTCGCCATGGCAGCGGCAATCAAGGGTTATCGAATGCTCCTGATTATGCCTGCGCACATGAGTGACGAGCGCAAACAAGCCATGGCAGCCTACGGCGCAGAGTTGTTGGAGGTGAGTCAGGAGGAGGGTATGGAAGTTGCCCGCGACCTGGCACTGGCCATGCAAGCACGGGGAGAGGGCAAGGTGCTGGACCAGTTCGCCAATGCCGACAATCCCCTGTCCCACTACACCGGGACCGGGCCGGAAATCTGGCAACAGACCGGCGGCGAGATTACTCACTTTGTCAGTTCCATGGGCACCACGGGTACCATCGTGGGGACTTCCCGATTCCTCAAGGAGCAGAACCCCGCTATTCAGATTGTCGGCCTGCAGCCACAGGACGGCTCCAGTATTCCCGGTATTCGGCGTTGGCCCGAGGAGTATCTGCCCAGTATTTTTGAGCCCGCGCGGGTGGACCGGGTGATTGATATCAGCCAGCGGGAATCGGAGCAGTTCATGCGCCGACTGGCGGCGGAGGAGGGAATATTCTGTGGGGTATCCTCCGGCGGCGCGGTAGCCGGCGCCTTGCAGCTGGCGGATGAACTGACAGATGCGGTAATTGTCGTCATCATTTGTGATCGAGGCGATCGCTACCTTTCTACCGGGGTTTTTGCCGATGGTTAAGACCCGGGCTGGGGTGACTGCCGACCAGGAGGGCAGGGTTGATCTGCAAACCTGGTTGGAAAATGTACCCGCCCATCTGGACAGTTCGGCGCAAGCGGATTTGCACCGTGCCTGTGAGCTTGCTGCCGCCGCTCGGGAAAAGGCTGGTAGCGTCGGGGAGGAGTGGGCGCGCGATAGCGACTGCTATGTGGCGGGCCTGGAAATAGCACAGATTCTCGCGGATCTGCATCTGGGTCGAGACAGCCTGGTGGCGGGCATTCTCTATCGCGCAGTCAGTGAAGAACGGCTGGCCCTGGCAGAGGTGGAAGCAAAATTCGGTGAGCGCAGTGCCCAATTAATTCGCGGTGTACAGCGCATGTCCGCTATCAGCGAGTTAAATATTGACCGGGATGCACCCGTGCTGGGCCAGGCCGACGGTCAGAAAGACAATATTCGCAAAATGCTGATCGCCATGGTTGATGATGTGCGGGTTGCCCTGATCAAGCTGGCGGAACGCACTTGTGCCATTCGCGCGGTAAAAAATGACGAACAGCGCAGAATGGCGATCGCCAGGGAAGTTTATGATGTGTACGCCCCTCTGGCGCATCGTCTGGGCATAGGTCAGTTGAAGTGGGAACTGGAGGATTTGTCATTCCGCTATCTGTACCAGGACGCCTACCACAAGATCGCCAAATTGTTGGACGGTCGGCGGATGGAGCGGGATGAGTTTATCGAGCGGGTCAAGGTGCTGGTGCTGGATATGCTGGCCAGGAATGGCATAGAGGCCCAGCTCAGCGGTCGTTCCAAGCACATTTACAGCATCTGGCGAAAAATGCAGCGCAAGGGGATCGGATTCTCCCAGGTCAATGACATTCGCGCCATCAGGGTGCTGGTCCCCGACCTCAAGGATTGTTATGCCGCGCTCGGAATTGTGCATGGTCTGTGGCGCAACATTCCCAACGAGTTTGATGATTATATTGCCAACCCCAAAGAGAATGGTTACCGCTCGCTGCACACCGCGGTGATCGGGCCGGAAGGTAAGGTGCTGGAAATCCAGATCCGCACCTACGATATGAATGAAGAGGCAGAACTGGGGGTTTGCGCGCACTGGCGCTACAAGGGCACGGATTCGGATGCCGGCATGGCCAATAGTTACGAGGAAAAAATCGCGTGGCTGCGGGAGGTTCTTGACTGGCACGAGGAAACCGGTGATATCCACAGCCTGGCGGAACAATTCAGTGCCGATGGCTCCCAGGATCGGGTATATGTGTTTACCCCCCGCGGTGATGTAGTGAATCTTGCGCAGGGGGCGACGCCACTGGATTTTGCCTACCACGTCCATACCGAGGTCGGGCACAACTGCCGGGGCGCGAAAGTGAATGGCTCTATCGTACCCTTGACCTATCAGTTGCAGACCGGCCAGCGGGTGGAAATTTTGACCGGGCGCGGCGGTGAACCAAGGCGGGACTGGCTGCAACCCGGCCTGGGTTACCTGAAGACCTCCCGGGCCCGGGCCAAGGTTCAGCACTGGTTTCGGTCCCAGGCCAGGGAGGTAAACGTGGACGCGGGACGCCAGCTCCTGGAGCGTGAATTCCGGCGTCTCGCCCTCACCAGTATCGATTACAAGCGCGTGGCCCAGCGGGTGCAGCAGGCGACAGTGGAGGATATGTATGCCGCGGTTGGCTCCGGCGAGTTGAGCGCGGTCCAGTTACTGAATGCCGCCCAGGGCCTGCTGGCACAGGAGCAGCCGCAGCCGCGACTGGTAAAACGCCGCGTGCAACGGACTGGCGACGTGCAAGTGCGCGGTGTTGGAAATTTGCTCACCCATGTGGCGGGCTGCTGCAAGCCGCTGCCCGGCGATGAGATCATGGGCTTTATTACCCAGGGACGCGGCGTCAGCATTCATCGGCACGACTGCGGCCGGCTGTTGCATTTGCAGATGTCAGCAGCGGAACGCATTGTTGAAATTGAATGGGGGAGCGTGGCCGACTCAGGCTACGAGGTGGATGTTGGTATTGAGGCCTATGATCGACCCGGTCTGTTACGTGATATCACCGAACTTTTGGCCCAGGCACGGATTAATGTCATTGCCGTTAATACCCAGACTAACAAGAAGCGTCACACTGCGACCATGCGCTTGACCGCCGAAGTGCCCGACCTGACCGCACTGGGCAAACTGCTGGACCGCATTATCAGGCTGAACAACGTGATCTCTGCGGTGCGCCTGTCCGAAGATAGGGTCGAAAGTGCAAGCTAAACGAGTTTATTCGATACAGGATCTACTGCGGGTGATGGACCGTCTGCGCGACCGGGAAGATGGTTGTCCCTGGGACCTGGCACAGGACTTTGACAGCATAGTTGCCTCAACCCTGGAGGAGTGCTACGAACTGGTGGCGGCCATAGAGCAAGGCGATTTTTCCCATGTCGCCGAGGAGCTGGGAGACGTGCTGTTTCAGGTAGTATTTTATTCGCAGCTCGGCCGGGAGAGGGGGCTGTTCGACTTTTCTCAGATAGTCAGCACTCTGGTTGGTAAGCTGTTGCGCAGACACCCGCATGTCTTCGCTGCCGGGGAAATCGAAGGAGTAGTGGAGGGCGATACCAGCGTGCAGCAGGTAAAGCTCAGTTGGGAATCTATCAAGAAGCAGGAACGACACGCCCGGAGTCAGTTGGGAATCCTGGCGGATATTCCAGTTGCACTACCGGCTTTGAGCCGCGCCCAAAAGGTACAAAAGCGCGCGGCGCAAGTGGGGTTTGACTGGGATCACATTGCTGAAGTGGTGCGAAAAGTCGAGGAAGAACTGCAGGAGTTTGTCGACGCTGAGGACGCCACGAGTGCCAGACAGGAAGAGGAGATTGGCGACCTGCTGTTTAGTTGTGTCAATCTGGCGCGGCATAAGGGACTGGATGCGGAGACCGCGCTGCGCCGCGCGACCAGGAAATTTGAGGGTCGTTTCCAACGCTTGGAGACGCAACTCAAGGCCCGTGGCCTGGCCTTGGAAGAGCTCACGGCCCCGGTGCTGGAGGAGCATTGGCGCCGGGCTAAAAGTGGGGACTAGGCTGCTGCCGGGGACCGCTGTCAGCAGGGCTTGTACTGACAGGGCCTGCTGTGTATTGTGTTGGCCCCCACCACACAGGACTCTGTCTTATGCGACTAGTATTGTTGGGCGCTCCCGGCGCTGGCAAGGGCACGCAGGCCCAGTTCATTTGTAAAAAATACGCTATCCCGCAGATTTCTACAGGCGATATGTTGCGTGCCGCAGTACGTGCCGGCACTGAACTGGGCATGCAGGCAAAAGAGGTCATGAGCTCAGGAGGGTTGGTATCGGACGATATAATTATCGGCCTGGTAAAGGCGCGAATTCTTGAAGATGATTGTCGCGGCGGATTTTTATTCGATGGATTTCCACGGACAATTCCGCAAGCGCAGGCGATGGTAGACGCGGGCGTGGAATTGGATCACGTGCTGGAAATCGTTGTTGAAGATGAGGAAATTGTCGCACGCTTGAGTGGTCGGCGCGTTCACGAAGCCTCGGGGCGGATCTATCATCTCGTTCACCAGCCTCCACAGCAGGAAGGTCGGGATGATGTTACCGGCGACTCTCTGGTTCAGCGCGAAGATGATATGGAAGATACCGTGCGCAAGCGTTTGCAGGTTTATCACGAGCAAACCGCTCCGCTGGTAGAGTTTTATTGCACCCTGCAGGGGGAGAAGGTGCCAGCCTATCATCGCGTAAAAGGTGTTGGCAGTGTCGAAGATATTTGTGGCAAGGTGTTAGAGGCGCTGCAAAGCTAAACTTATTCTTCTCCTTCTCGGGTATGAGATCGCTTGAACGCGGCAATTTTTTTGTGGTACCGTAGTATTGCGGTACTCTAAAATAACCAGCGGGGATAAGCATCATGGCTAAAGCTAAAAAGAAAGCGGTAGTAAAGCCCAAGGGAAAAGTGGCCAAGGTAGCTGTTTCACCTGCGGTAGATAAAGCTAATGGCGCCCTGGCGGCAGTTAAGAAATTGATCGCGACGGAAAAGAAGAATCTGGAAGCTGCGCTCAAGAAAACCGCGGCGGCACGCGCCAAGGCGAGCAAGTCGGTCAAGGCGGCAGATAAACGCGCGGTTAAAGCTGCGAGGAATGCATCCCGCAAAGTGTCCGCGAAACTCAAGAAATTGCGAGAACGCGCCTCTGCCAGTAGCATGCGACTTAAGACTGCCATGGCCGATGCCGGTCGCAGGGCAGCGGAAGAGGCAGCCAGAGAACAGGTAGCCGTGCACAAGGCGACGCTGGCGGCCAAAGCGGAAGCTGATAAAGCCAAAGCGCTTGCAACTCACGCCGCTCGCTGGATGAAGAAACGTGCTGCAGCGGACGCCAGGAAACTACGCGCTCTGGAGAAAAAACTGGAAGCTCGGTTGAAGAAAGCAGCAAAAAAAGCTGCAGCGAAAAGCAAACCCAAAGCCAGAAAAAAAGCCACGCCAGCAAAACCCAAAATAGCCGCCAAGAAGAAGGCTGCTCCAAAAAAGAAAGCTGCGCCCAAGAAAAAGGCCGCCACCAAGAAGAAGGCTGCTGTGAAGAGGAAGACCGCACCCAAGAAGAAAGCTGCAGTTAAGAAAAAGGCAGCTCTCAGGAAAAAAGCCGCGGCTAAGAAAAAGGCAGCGCCCAGGAAAAAGGCAGCTGTGAAGAGGAAGACCGCACCCAAGAAGAAAGCTGCAGTTAAGAAAAAGGCAGCGCCCAGGAAAAAGGCAGCGGCTAAAAAGAAGTAGAACTAAGCGAGTAGTATTGCAAGGGCCCGCCGCCAGGCGGGCTTTTTATGTACAGGATGGAGCGGCAGGCGTCCCTGCGGCAGGCGTCCCTGCGGCAGGCGTCCCTGCGGCAGGCGTCCCGGGTATACCCGGTGAAGCGGGGCAGGCTCTGTCGCGGTAGCCATGGACGGTGTGGTCGGCATCCCGGCGGCCGGGGTCCCGGCAGTTCGACGACTCGAGAGCGACGCTTATGGACTGTTGAAATTGGAAAAGTCCGCTGCCCGATCGGAAAAATCAACCGCGATACAGTCAAGCACTCGATGCCAGCCCTGCACCGAGCGCTGGCCCGTGGCGAGATAGTCGTGCAGGGATTCCAGGCACGCTACCCTCATAGCGGTGAACAGATATTGATTCCTGTTGCCATCGTGGGCGTAACTGAGTTGGGCGCCGTGAGACTCTAAAGCATCAACCAATCGCATCGCAAGATCAGCGGCGGGTTCAGGACAATCACAGGGAACTACCACCGCGACATCGCATTCAGTCCGTTCCAGCGCGGCGGCGATGCCTGCGAGCGGGCCTTGAAATCCAGGCAGTTGGTCTTGTACCAGGGGGTAGCCAAGTGTGCTGTAGCGATCGATGTTGCGATTGCAGCTGATGAGCAAGCAGTCTACCTGCGGACGCAGCGCCGAGATTACCGACTCAATGCGGGTAGTCTTACGCCAGGGTAGCAGGCCCTTGTCGGCGCCGTCCACTCGTGTGCCCTGTCCACCAGATAAGATGATACCCACGGTTTTCATGGCCATCATTATTGCATGTGGGGTGCTCCCGTTCATACAATGGGACTTCTACTGTAAGTCTTCACAACTATGCCGAACATTCTCGCACTGGACACCGCCACGGACGCTTGCTCCGTGGCGGTCAGTTGCGATGGTGAAGTCCGCCATTGTCTGGAACTGATTCCGCGGCAGCACAGCCAACGACTGTTCTCCATGTTGGGCGAGGTACTGCCACAGGGAGACCTGCGTGAGTTGGGCATAGAACTGCTGGCCTACAATCACGGTCCCGGCTCGTTTACTGGCTTGCGCATTGCAGCGAGTGCGGTACAAGGTCTGGCTTTCAGCAATGATTTACCGGTGGCTGGAATATCCACGCTTGCCTGTATGGCGCAGGGTGCATGGCGGCGGGGGCAGATTCCGGAATCGGCCACGGCCCTGGTTGTGCTGGATGCCCGCATCAACGAGATATATTGGGGTGTGTACGAGTTAGAGGATGGTCGGGCCTGTTGTCGCCATGCTGACAGGGTTGCCGCACCGGATGCACTGCCGGTGGATATTGCGGAGGCTGCCACCCAGTTGGTGGCTCTGGGCAGCGGCCTGCGCTATGCCCAGGAGATGCCAGAACAACTGCGCTCGCGTTGGGCGATGACACTTCCGGAACTCTGGCCGGACAGCCTTGATTTGCTGTCTCTGGGCGCACGCGCTTACGCCCAGGGGAAGCTGTGTTCCGCCGAACAGGCACTACCGGTATACCTGCGTAATGAAATAGGCTGGAAGAAGTTGGCGGAACAAGGTAAGCAAACCGGTGACTGATTGGCTGCAAGCTATACTGCTGGCTGTTTTGCAGGGACTGACCGAGTTTTTGCCAATCTCCAGTTCGGCGCACCTGATTTTACCCTCGCAGGTATTGGGCTGGGCCGATCAGGGTTTGGCTTTTGATGTTGCCGTACACGTGGGCTCACTGCTGGCGGTCGTTGGCTACTTCCGCAAGGATTTGTTGGAACTGGCCGTGGGCGGTTACCGCAGTTTGAGTAGCGGTGGATGGAACGCCGAGTCGGACATGATTTTGTGGCTGTTCCTGGCCACGTTGCCGGTTGGCATTGCCGGGCTATTACTTGACGATTTTGTAGCGGCAGAGTTGCGTTCTGTCCTGGTGATCGCAATCACCACGCTGGTTTTTGGTTTGCTGCTGGGCTGGGCCGATTCAAGCCGGCGCGAGGATCAGGTTCTGGGACTGCGCATTGCTGTACTGGTGGGCTGCGCCCAGGTTCTGGCTATCATTCCTGGCACCTCCCGCTCCGGAATTACCATGACGGCTGCCTTGCTCTGTGGTCTGGAGCGGGAGACCGCCGCGCGCTTTTCCTTCCTGCTATCGGTCCCTGTGATCGGGGCTGCCGGAACCCTGCAAGTTGTACGGCTACTGTCAGCGGGTGACAGCGTGCCCTGGCTCTTGCTGCTGACGGCGACACTGGTCTCGGCCGTTACGGCTTACCTTTGTATAAGCTGGTTTCTGCGGCTGATCAATCGCATAGGATTCATGCCATTTGTCATTTACCGATGCCTGCTGGGTCTGGTGCTGTTGTGGCTGTGGTGGTAAATCTATAGTCCTGCGCGGTGACGGTAATTGATCGCGTGAGTCTGGTGATGAGGCGACGCGTGAGTCTGGTAATGAGGCGATAAGATGAATACACAGGTGGAGACATACAATCAGGGTTTACTTGAGTTTATAGCGCGGGCAAGCTCTCCGTTTCACGCGGTCAGGGAAATGTGCCTGCGCCTGCAAGTGGCTGGCTTTGAGCGCCTGGAGGAGGCCAGCGGCTGGGCCTTGCAAAATGGTGCGCGCTACTTCCTGACGCGCAATGACAGTTCCATCATTGTGTTTACCATGGGTCGGGAAGCAGATCCCCTGCGGGGGCTGCGCATGGTGGGAGCGCACACAGACAGCCCCTGCCTGATGGTCAAGCCGAACCCGGAGAAGGAGAGCAAGGGCTATCGACAACTCGGGGTGGAGGTCTACGGCGGCGCCCTGTTGAATCCATGGTTCGACCGGGACTTGTCTATTGCCGGCCGCGTCACTTTTGTCGACAGTGGCGGTTGCCTGCGCAAGGAGTTGGTGGATTTTCGCAAGCCCATAGCCGTGATCCCCAGCCTGGCCATTCATCTGGACCGCGAAGCGAATAAAAATCGCAGCGTCACTGCGCAAACCGATATTGTCCCGCTGCTGCAGCAAGGGGATGAATTTGATATTCGCAGCTTGTTGGCACAGCAGCTTGAGGCGGAATACGGGATTACCGGCGTCGACAAGGTGCTGGAATACGAGCTGTGTTTTTACGATACCCAGCTACCGCAAGTGGTGGGCCTGGCGGGCGAATTCATCGCTTCAGCCCGCCTCGACAACCTGCTCAGTTGCTATGCAGGTTTGCAGGCGATAATAGAAAGCGATGGTGTGGTCAGTAGTTTGCTGGTGTGCAATGATCATGAGGAAGTCGGCAGTATGTCCGCTGCCGGAGCCCAGGGGCCGATGCTGGATGCGGTGCTCAGACGTTTGAGCGGATCGTCCGAGCAGCATGCGGCAATGATTGATCGTTCTTTCCTGATCTCTGCTGATAATGCCCACGCCGTGCACCCCAACTACGCCAGCCGCCACGATGAGAACCACGGCCCGCTGTTGAACGGCGGCCCGGTGATAAAAACCAATGCCAACCAGCGTTACGCCTCCAACAGTGAGACCGCGGCGCTGTTCCGCCTGCTGTGCCAGCAACTGGATATACCGGTGCAGTCCTTTGTAGTACGCAGTGACATGGCCTGTGGCTCTACCATTGGGCCTATCACCGCGGGGGAGATCGGTGTGCGTACTCTGGATATCGGCGTGCCACAATTTGCCATGCATTCAGTGCGGGAATTGACCGGCAGTCTCGATCCCTGGCGTTTGGCCCAGGTCCTGAAATTATACATGGAGTGGCGCGAGCCGCTGCGCGCCCAGCCAGTGTAAACGCAGATGCGGGTGTTGCTGCTATCGGCCTACGATGCCGACAGCCACCGCCATTGGCGTGACTGCCTCAGCCAGGGGATTGGCGAGTGGCACTGGCAGACGCTGGCCCTGCCAGCAAGGCATTTCAGCTGGCGAATACGGGGCAACCCGCTGTACTGGTCAGTGGCGGAGCGGCAGCTGTTGGAGCAGGGTTATGATCTGATCCTGGCCACCTCCATGGTGGACCTGGCCACACTGCGAGGTCTGGTTCCGAGTCTGGCCCTGGTGCCGGCGGTCCTGTATTTTCACGAAAACCAGTTCGCTTTTCCGGACAGCCGTGGCCGGCACGGGTTGCTGGA
>JAPUKZ010000244.1 GCA_027295405.1 Gammaproteobacteria bacterium | reverse complement strand
CGCGATATTGAACTGCTCAAGCAGGTAGAAGCGAAAGCCGGCGACCAGATCACCGTACTCGACGTGTCGCTGGACAAGAATCGCGAGGCCCTGGAACAGGTGCTGGCAGCCGGCGCGGAGGTATATTATGCAGATCATCACTTTGCCGGGGATATCCCCGAATCTGAAAACCTGACTGCATCGATCAATACTGCCCCAGACGTGTGCACCAGCATCCTGGTGAACTCACGTCTGCGTGGCGCCTTTCTGGAATGGGCCGTGGTCGGTACCTTCGGCGATAATCTGTATGACAGCGCGCACCAGCTGGCCAAGCCGCTGGAACTGGACGAAGCAGCCCTGCTGCTACTCAAAAATCTGGGAACCTACATCAACTACAATGGCTACGGTTCGGATCTTTCCGATCTTCATTTTGAGCCGGCACAACTGTATCGGCTGGTGAGTCCCTACGCCAACCCCATTGATTTTGTTCAGGGCAGTCACGCTGAATTTGAAAAACTGGAAGAGGGTTACCGGGCCGACATGGCAGCGGCTGAAGCCTTGCGGCCGCTCCAGGCCAACGATCATACCGCGGTGTTCGTGCTGCCCAATGAGCCCTGGGCGCGGCGGGTCAGCGGTGTCTACAGTAACGACCTCGCCAATGCCAGTCCGGCTCGTGGGCATGCGGTATTGACCGAAAAAGCCAACGGCAATTATCTGGTGAGCGTGCGGGCGCCGCTGGAAAACAAGATCGGCGCTGATGAATTGTGCCGTCGCTTTCCCACCGGGGGTGGGCGCAAGGCGGCGGCGGGAATAAACGATCTGCCAGCGGATATGCTGGATGAGTTTTTATCCGAGTTTAACGTGGTCTACAGCCAGGGGGGCTGACGCTGATGAAACGATTGCTACTGGTACTGAGTATCCTGGCCGGTTCCATGCTGGCCAACGCCCAGCAGGAATTATTGGAGCTGGCGCGTTCCGATATTCGCAGCGCCCGCATGGGCTTGGTCGCCGCGGCAATGGAGTTGACGCCGGAGCAGCAGGAAGTGTTCTGGCCCCTGTACCGCCAGTATGCCAACGAGCAGGACGCGCTGTTGGAGAATCGCATGGAGATGCTGAAGCAGTTTGCCCGCAATTACGAAAACATGAGCGACGCAACCGCGCATTCCATCGCTGAGCAGTCTTTTGATATCCAGCGAGCCCGCATGAAGCGGCGCGAAAACTATTTTGAAAAGTTTTCCGAGGCGCTGGGTCCGGTTCTGGCGGCGCGTTTCATCCAGGTGGATGGGCAGATTTCAACACTGTTGGATTTTGAACTGATGAAGGCGACACCCCTGATCACGCCTCCGGTTGGGGAGTAGCCGGGTCGCGGGCTTACTCCTTCTCCTTATCGGCCTTGTTAATAATTCGCCAGGCCAGGTAAAACACACCGAGGCAGAAGATAACTCCCAGCAGGATAAAGACAGCTGCTGTCATCGGTCCGGCCTGCGCGCTCGGGTACTTGCTGCGCACACGATCACCCCGAAGAATCCGTTTCCATTGTGGCGTTGATCTCGATCTTGATGCCCGCAGGGTCAGTAAACTGAATCTGCTCCAGCCCGTAGTCCGGCAGTGAGATATACTCAAAAGGGATTCCCCGGGATTCCAGCGCGGCCCTGGTAGGCTCCAGATCAGCAACCTGGAACGCCACATGATCCAGGTGGCTCCAGTTCGGCGGGCTGTGCTGATTGCTTTCAATAAGATGAATAATGGCCCGGTCCCCGCCCCCCGGATACAGCCAGTAGCCGGGGATGGGTATTTCCGGTCGTGGTCCGACCCGAAAACCCAGGGCGTCGCAGTAAAAATCCTTGACGGTCTCCAGCAATTCGAGGGAGGCGCTGATATTCATATGATCAAGTTGCATGGTCCGGCTTCGTGTTCAAGGCTGGTGTATTGAGTATAGTGGCTGATGCTCGCAACATGCTAAATTAGATGCCCTGGAAGAATTGCAGGCATGGGGACGGCGTTTCTGTCATGAGAGTATTCAAGTTTCTGTTCAAGCTGGTGTTGTTCCTCTTGCCCATCCTGTTGTTGAGCGCACCCGTCTTGCTGTTGCTGTTGGCCGTGCAGCCACTGCCGCTGGTGAAAGAGAGTGGCAGCGTGGAACACGGGGACGTGGGCCGGGCCCGGGAGTTGCTCCAGCGGCACGACCCGCGTGATTTGGAGGATGGTGAAATCCGCCCAGTAACAGTGGCAGAGCGTGATCTCAACCTGATGCTGGGCGCGCTACTGCCCCCGGCTGCCGGCCAGCGCACCGCGGTGGATCTGGATGAGGGTAGCGCCTCCTTCTACTACAGCCTGTTGTTACCGGAAAACCCGGTGGGAAAATACTTCAACCTGTCCACGCACCTGGTCCAGCAAGGCGATGGCATGCGCTTGCAGAGTGTGCAGTTTGGCGACACCGTGCTGCCGGGCTGGTTGCTGAACCCGGCAGTGCTTGCGGGAGATCGCTATCTGAAAAATCGTTTCGAAGAATACCGGGGAGCGATGGCGGCCCTGCACGAGGTACAATTGCTGGAAGACGCGGTACATGTGGTTTATCAATGGGATGCGGAACTGGCGCAGCAGATTGAAGAGCGGGGCCGGGACTTTTTGTTGCCGGAAGAGGACCGTGTGCGTATTGTCGCCTATTACGGCGAGATCTCCCGGCAGTCCCGCCTGCTGAGCAGCAGCGGCTCGCTGGCCACGCTGTTGCAACCCTTATTTGCGTTGGCGCAAAAACGCAGTGAGCAAGGGGGAGACCCGCAGGCGGAAAATCGCGCCCTGTTCCTGGCCCTGGGATTGGCGTCACGCGAGGGTTCGCTGGAGTCCCTGCTGGGCAGAGATCAGGCGGACCTGCCTTCCCCTCCTCGGGCCATGCGTTTTACCCTGTTGCGGCGTCCCGACCTGAGCAATCGCTTTTCGCTGGCTGCCGCTATTACCGCCACCGCGGGTGGTGCGTTGGCGAATGCGGTGGGTGTTTTCAAGGAAATAGACGATTCCCGCGGTGGTTCCGGTTTCAGTTTTCCCGACCTGCTGGCGGACCAGGCCGGGGTGGCGCTGGCAGAGGCGGCACTGGCAAGCAGGGCGGCGGAAATTCAGCGCTTTATGGCTGACAGCCCGCGCGAGTCGGACTTTATGCCGGGCATTTCGCAACTATCCGAAGGTCTGCAGCAAATGGAGTTCAAAAGCCGCTTCGAGGACCTCGACAGCGCCAGTTATGCCCAGGTTATAGATGAAATCGAGAGCCGGATTGCCAAATCTCCCATCTATCGCTGAGGGCAGTTCAATACCGCTGTAGTCTGCCGGTGACCCGCTGGCTGACACTCAAAAACTCGCTGATTTGGTGTCAACAAACTTTACAATATTGATATTTTTGAGACGCAAAATTCGCTAAGTCCTTGATTTTATTAGGTTGGCATGGAACATGCATTAATCAATGCAGGGTGACTTGAATCTTGCGAATTCAGCCAGATTTGCAAAGTTTGACACCCGGGTTTGAAAAGACACTCCTATCTTAAGCCCGCCTGGTGCGGGCTCTTTTCAAACCCCAGGCAGTACCTGTTTTAGTAGCCGACAAGGACGTCAGCTTTAAAACAGCCCTGAGCCAAATAAACAGCCCTGAGCCAAATAAACAGCCTTGAGCCAAATAAACCGATTCTTGGGTGGCAGAGGAGTGTACTACAAGGCGGTCCAATGGGGTCAGGGGGAGCCTCGATTTCTGTGGATAAATGCCGTGCACTTACCCACAGCTATCTTCGTATCCCCGACCCTTGGATCTCGCCCGAATCAGACAGAACCAAATACATAAAGGGCCGCACTGTGTGCGACCCTTTATGTATTTGGCTCCGCCTGCTGGGCTCGAACCAGCGACAGGTTGATTAACAGTCAACTGCTCTACCAACTGAGCTAAGGCGGAATGGTGCTCGGCTGAGGCCGCGTATATTAATGTTCGACCCCCTGTCGGTCAATAGCTATTTGGTCAATAATAGGGGTTTTGCTGCAGTCCCTTAATCATGTCCAGAGCGTTCCAGCTTGTATCCGATTTCTCGCCCACCGGCGACCAGCCGCAGGCTATTCGCGAGCTGGTGGAAGGGGCGCGGGCGGGGCTGGCTTCACAGATTTTGCTGGGGGTCACCGGCTCCGGGAAAACCTTTACCATCGCCAATGTGGTGCAGGAGTTACAGCGCCCGACCATTGTCATGGCACCCAACAAGACCCTGGCGGCGCAGCTCTATGGTGAGTTCAAGGAGTTCTTCCCCAATAACGCGGTGGAGTACTTCGTCTCCTACTACGACTACTACCAACCGGAAGCCTATGTGCCGTCTTCCGATACTTATATTGAGAAAGACGCCTCGGTTAACGAGCACATCGAGCAGATGCGCCTGTCTGCCACCAAGGCGCTGCTGGAGCGGGAGGATGTGATTGTGGTGGCCACGGTTTCGGCCATCTACGGTCTGGGGGATCCGGAATCCTATTTCAAAATGCTGCTGCACCTGACCCGCGGTGAGATCATTGATCAGCGCGCTATCTTGCGGCAGTTGGCGGAACTGCAATACGTGCGCAACGATCACGACTTCCACCGCGCCACCTATCGGGTGCGGGGCGATGTGATCGATATCTACCCGGCGGAATCGGAACGGGAGGCGGTACGCATTGAGTTGTTCGATGAAGAGATAGAGAACATCAGCCTGTTTGACCCCCTGACCGGGGCCATAGAAAAAGACCTGCCACGCTACACGATTTTCCCCAAGAGCCACTACGTGACCTCCCGCGACATCCTCCTTGCTGCCGTGGAGGAGATTGAAGTAGAGCTGGAAGTTCGGCTCAAGCAACTCAGGAACTACGATAAACTGGTGGAGGCCCAGCGCCTGGAGCAGCGCACCAAATACGATATGGAAATGATTCGCGAACTGGGTTACTGCACCGGCATCGAGAACTACTCCCGCTACCTGTCCAACCGCAGGGCCGGGGAGCCACCGCCCACCTTGTTTGATTACCTGCCCAGTAACGCCCTGGTGGTGGTGGATGAGTCCCATGTGGGTGTGCCCCAGATCGGCGGCATGTATAAGGGTGACCGTTCCCGCAAGGAAACCCTGGTGGAGTACGGATTCCGGTTGCCCTCTGCGCTGGATAATCGACCCCTGCGTTTTGACGAGTGGGAGAGCCTGGCACCGCAGGCGATATTTGTTTCTGCTACGCCCGGACCCTATGAGTTGGAACATGCCGGGCGGACGGTGGACCAGGTGGTCCGGCCCACCGGGTTGCTCGATCCGCCGGTGGAAATTCGTCCTGCCTCTAGTCAGGTGGACGATCTGTTATCCCAGATTTCGGTAACCGTGGAGCGGGGCGAGCGTGTATTAGTCACCACACTCACCAAGCGTATGGCCGAGGATTTAACCGAGTACCTCAGTGAGCATGGGGTAAAGGTGCGGTATTTGCACTCGGATATTGAAACAGTGGAGAGGGTGGAGATTATTCGCGACCTGCGTCTTGGCGTGTTTGACGTGCTGGTGGGCATCAACCTTCTGCGCGAGGGTCTGGATATGCCGGAGGTATCTCTGGTGGCGATTCTGGACGCGGACAAGGAGGGCTTTCTGCGCTCTGAGCGCTCGCTGATTCAGACCATGGGTCGTGCGGCACGGCACTTGCGTGGCCGCGCAATATTTTACGCTGACAACATCACCGGTTCCATGGAGAGGGCGATTGCCGAAAGTGATCGCCGGCGCGAGAAGCAGAAAGCCTACAACGAAGAACATGGTATTACGCCCGCCGGTGTGACTAAAGCAGTGACCGACATTCTGGAAGGGGCCTACAGCGCTCCAGGCCGTGGCAGATCCAGAGGCAGGAAGGTGGCTGATCGCAAGGGTGCTTACGCCGTTGACGTAGCCAGGCTGTCGCCGGCTGCGCTGGCCCGCAAGCTCAAACAAATGGAAGAGCAGATGTACGAGCATGCGAAAAATCTGGAATTCGAAGAGGCCGCTCGCGTGCGGGACGAATTGACGGAAGTGAAGCAGCAGGCTTTTATTAATTGAAATCAGTCTATATAATCGCTTCCTTGTTAGGACCATAGCTCAGTTGGTTAGAGCGCTACCTTGACATGGTAATGCACCTGGGTTGAAGGGAAAAAATAGGACGTTAGCTCAGTTGGTTAGAGCACCACCTTGACATGGTGGGGGTCGGTGGTTCGAATCCACTACGTCCTACCAACCCTTTAAACACGGGGCCTGCGAGAGGTTCTAATGTTAGATGGTTACCACTGGCGACCATCT
>JAPUKZ010000243.1 GCA_027295405.1 Gammaproteobacteria bacterium | reverse complement strand
AACCGCTGGAGGATACAGATGAAATACGGCAAACTACTGCCCGCACTGAGCCTGGTTTACGCACTGCCCGCGTATACCTTTCAATTCGACACCCAGGACCCCATCCAGAGCGCGCTGGACGTTACCCTGACTTACGGGGGTACGTGGCGCCTGGATGACCAGGATGACAATCTGACTGCCGACCCCAACCTGGATGACGCCAACCGCAATTTCGACAGCGGCCTGGTCAGCAACGGCATCCGCGCAGTCGCCGACTTCGAGTGGCGCTACAAGGCCACCAACGGTAACAGCTACGGTGTTTTTGCCCGCGGCAGCGCCTGGTATGACGACGAGGTGTACGACACCAGCAACGACCACGATTCCCCCTTTACTTCCAACAGCGGGCCGATCTACGGCGGCAGCATGGGAAGCCACGACGAATTTACCAGGGCCACAGAAGATCGGGCCGGCTCTGATGTAGAGTTGCTGGACCTGTTTCTTTTTGCCGAACTGGCTCCCGCCGGGGACCACCCGGCCAGCGTGCGCATAGGTCGCCAGGTAATCAACTGGGGTGAGAGTGCATTTATCCAGAACGGCCTGAGTTCGGTGATCAACCCGGCAGATGTATCGAAAGCCCTGCTGCCCGGCACCGAGGTCAAAGAGATTTTGCGCCCGCTAGGCGCGGTCTTCGGCTCATTGGCACTGACTCAGAATATCTCACTCTCTGTCTACTACCAGTACGAGTGGGAAGAGACGATTGCGCCACCCTATGGCACTTTTCTGAGTGCCGTGCCGGATCCCCTGTCAGGAGAGGGGGGTGAGAACTTCCTGTTGCCGGTGGGTGCTGTTGCTGGCCAGTTGCCGTTTCCACAGGATCCCCAGTATTTCGAGCTGCCCTTTATCCCGGTGGATCGGATCGCCGACCAGGAAGCTTCAGATGACGGCCAGTGGGGGGCATACCTGAGTTGGTATGTACCGGAATTCAACGATACTGAGTTTGGATTCTACGCCGGCAACTATCACCGCAAGCGCCCGACTATTGGCTTTACCAACTACCTGGGTGAGCTCGACAATGACTGGAGCGGCCAGTGCTTTGGCAATGCCGGCCCCGCAGCGGGCAGTTGCGCGGTTCTCTCCCTGGCGGCGGGCGCATTCGATCAGGCAAGCTACCAGCTGATCTACGAGGAGGATATCGAGTATTACGGTGCTTCCTGGAATAGCGTGATTCCTTTCAGCGAAACTGCGTTTTCCGGTGAGATCATCTACCACAAGGATGTTCCGATACAGACCACCAGCCTGCTCAACGGTTTGGTTCCAACCGTCATAGAGGGGACACCCTTTGGCAGTACGCCGGGTGCGCAGATCGCAAATAGCCTCTTCACTCGCGAAGAGATGATTGTCACCCAGGTGACCTTTACTCAGGACATGAACTTCGTCACCTTCGCCGATGATGCCACGCTGATTCTGGAAGTGGGCTATGTCCATATTCTTGATCTCGACGATGAGGACATCTGGAGCGGCAACACCCAGGCGGATACCGACTCCTGGGGCTATAGCGCCAACTTCTCTTTTACCTGGTATGACGGGCTGGGCAAACTGGTCAGCGTGCTGTCCGGTACCGACCTGATCTGGACAGTGAATATGAACCAGGGCGTGAGCGGTACCTCACCCATAGTAGGCACCGGCTTTGTCGATGGCGCCAAGGCTTTTTCCACCGCCCTGGAGGCCAGCTGGCAGAACACCTGGAGCGCCAAGTTGGGCTACACCAGCTTCTTTGGTGACGGTACCGACACTTTGGGCCAGGACCTTGGTGATCACGTCCTGGGTGACCGCGACAATATTTCCCTGGCAATCAAATACCGCTTCTAGGCAAACACAATACTGAGGTGAATCCCAATGTTTAATAAATCATATAAATCCCTTTTAAGCGCCATCGCCCTGACAGCGATGAGCAGTGGAGCGCTGGCGGCGGTGTCTGCCCAGGAAGCGACCCGTCTCGGTCAGGACCTGACCCCGGTGGGTGCGGAAAAAGCCGGCAATGCAGACGGCAGCATACCCGCCTGGACCGGCGGTGGTATTGGTGATGTTCCCGCGGGCTATGTGCCCGGAGGGCATCATCCCGATCCCTATGCCAGTGAGCAGCCTTTGTTCACCATCACGGCCGACAATGTCGAGCAATATGCCGACAAACTGTCAGAGGGTCAGCGGGAGATGTTCAAGGTGTATCCCGATACCTATGCCATGAAGGTCTATCCCAGCCACCGTACCTTCCAGAATCCGCAGTGGGTGTACGATCGCACCAAAGAGTGTGCGCAGAGCGCTAGTTTGACCGACACCGGCAATGGAGTGAATGGCGCGCACGCCTGTTACCCCTTCCCGGTCCCCCAGAACGGGCTGGAAGTGGTCTGGAATCACCTGCTGCGATACCAGGGGCTGTATCGGGTCGACGCCATCGATGCGGCCGCGCCCGATGCCAGGGGCCGCTATGTACAGGACAGTTTGATCCGCAATACCTACTGGCCCTACTGGGACCTGGAGAAAGAGGGTACCGACCGGCTCTCCATGTTTATCCCGCGCCAGTTGGCGCCTGCCCGTGTCGCGGGTGATACCTTCCTGCTGTTGGACTATCTGGACGCCGCCGCCAAGCCCCGTCAGGCCTGGCGCTATTTCGGCGGCCAGCGCCGGGTACGTCGTGCACCGGTATTCGTATTCGACACGCCGGTCCCACCCTCCCAGGGTCTGCGCACCGTGGATGCCTACGACATGTACTTTGGTTCGCCGCAGAAATACGAGTGGGAATTGAAGGGCAAGAAAGAAATGTACGTGGCCTATAACTCTTATGCGCTGGGCGCTGCCGGCGTCAAAAATGACGACCTGATACAAACCGGTCATATCAATCCCGAATTGCCGCGCTACGAGTTGCACCGCGTCTGGGAGGTAGAGGCGGTTCTGAAAGAGGGAGAACGCCACATTTACCCGCGCCGTACCCTGTATCTGGATGAGGATAGCTGGAACATCCTGGTCCACGATATGTACGACGACAAGGGTCAGCTGTGGCGCTCCGCGCACCGCTACGCCAAGCTGTACTGGGAAGTGCCGCTGATGGCGGAAGCCAATGAAGTGCACCACGACCTGATCTCGCGCCGCTACAACGTGGTAACCATGATGGGCGAGTATGACGGCCCCTACGACTACTCTCAGGATAAGCCCGGCGAGTCTTTCTTCACGCCGGCCAACGTCCGCAAGATGGGTGTGAGGTAATATGGGCATGCACCGCTTTGCACTGGCCGGTTTGTTCTGCCTGCTAAGCGTTGCGGCGGGTGCGTCAGCGCAGCTCCCGGATTTACTGGAGCTGCCGGCGCAATCCAACGCCAGTGCACTCAACAAGCTGATACTGGATATCGCATCTGCCGGCGACCGCCTGGTGGCGGTGGGCGAATACGGCAACATTCTGTATTCCGACGATCAAGGCATCAGCTGGCGCCAGGCGCAAGTGCCCGTGCAGGTGATGCTGACCGCGGTTCATTTCCCCAGCGCCAACCAAGGCTGGGCAGTAGGCCACGATGCGGTGATCCTGTACAGCGAAGACGCTGGAGCAACCTGGCGTAAGCAACTTGATGGCTGGCAGACCGGGGACATCCTGTTAGAGGGCGCCCGGGACTGGTTGGCGCAAGTGGAGGAGCAGCTCGAAACACAGCAAGGCAGTGACGATGAAGCGTTGCTGCTGCAACTGGATGCCGCCGAGATGGCGCTGGACGAAGCGGAACGCGAAGTCGAGGTGGGCCCAAACCGGCCCTTTCTGGACGTCTGGTTCGCCGATGAGCAGCACGGCTTCGCCATAGGTGCGTTCAACTATTTCTTTGTGACCGATAACGGTGGCAAGACCTGGCGGGACGGTTCAGCCCGAATCCCCAATCCTGAGGTTTTACACCTGTACAGCCTCCACCCCATTGCCGGGCAGACCTTGCTGATGGCGGGTGAATTCGGGCTGTTATTGCGCTCCCGGGATGGCGGTATCAGCTGGGAAAGCCTGGAGCTGGGATACGAGGGCAGCCTGTTCAATGTCACCGGTGAAGATGGTGGCGCCTGGGTAGCGGGCTTGCGTGGCAATGTTTTTTATTCCGCCGACGGCGGTGACAGCTGGCAGCATGTTGAACTGGATACCGAAGCTTCGCTGCTCGGAGGTTGCGCGCTGTCCCGAGAGCGGGCCGTGTTCGTGGGTCTGGGTGGCGCCGTCGTGGAAGTGGACTTGACCGCGCAGGTCAAAGGCAAGGTCAGCCAGTCCGGGCAGGCCAGCTTCGCCACGCTGAAGGTCACATCCCAGGGAACTGCCCTGTTGGTAGGTGAGGCCGGAATCATGCGCCGCGATGCCGAGGGCGCAGCTCTACCCATTCGATACCTGGAGCTAGGTGACTGATGACTGAATTTGAGAACGTTGCGCCGGGCGAGCATTCGCACCTTGAAGAAGTTGTCGAGGGGCGAGTAGAAAACCTGGTCTTTAATTACCGCGGCCGGTGGTTGCTGTTCATCCTTATATGTTCGATTTTCCTCGGGTATCACGCGCTGCAGATAAGACCGGAGACCGGTTTTCAAAAAATGATCCCGCAGGATCATGAATACATAGAGAATTTCAACAAGCACCGCCAGTACGTCGCCAGCCCGAATGTGGTGCGTATTATCGTCGAGGCGAAGCAGGGCACTATATTTGATGCCAGCTACCTGGCGCGGCTACAGGAAATCAGCGACGAGGTTTTCTTTCTGCCCGGGGTGGACCGGGCCGCGCTGAAATCCCTGTGGACCAAGAACGTACAGTGGCGCGCGGTTACCGAGGAGGGTTTTACCGGCGGGGTCATGATCGGTGACGATTATGACGGTTCCGCGCAGGCCCTGGCGACGGTTCGAGCCAACGTCCTGCGATCCGGCGAAGTGGGCAACCTGGTGGCCAACACATTCGGCTCCAGTAGTGTGTTGGCGCCGATGCTGGATTTTGATCCGGAAACCGGGCAAGCCCTGGATTACGCGGTCCTGAGTGAGCGCCTGGAGGCGTTGCGGGACAAGTACTCAGACGAGCACATCCAGATCCGCATTGTGGGATTTGCCAAAGTGGTCGGCAACATGATCGACGGCATCGGCATGGTCAGTCTGTTTTTTGCCCTTGCCGTGGTATCTACCCTGGTGCTGCTGTTTCTGTATTCCGGTTGCTGGTTGTCGTCACTGACCGCAGTTTCCTGTGCCCTGTTGGCGGTGGTATGGCAGCTGGGGCTGCTGCGCCTGTTGGGTTTTGGGCTGGACCCTTTCTCTATCCTGGTACCCTTCCTGATCTTCGCCATCGGCGTCAGTCACGCGGTGCAAAACGTAAACTACATGGCGATGGCTGCGGGCACCGGTCAAGGCCCCTTGCAGGCGGCGCGCTCATCGTTTCGATCGGTGTTTGCACCGGGCTTGACGGCGTTGATATCGGACGGTGTTGGCTTTTTCACCCTCTATTTTATCCCGATACAAATCATCCAGGAGCTGGCGATTGCCGCCAGTGTCGGTATCGTCGCGCTGGTCTTTTCCAAACTGGTGTTGCTGCCGATTCTGATGTCCTATACCGGAATCGATGGCAAAGGTATTGCGCGGGCGCAGATGCGCCAGCACCAGAGTGGCACTCTCGGAAATTTTCTGGTCAACTTTACCCGTCCGGGCTGGGCGCGCACCGCCATTGTTCTCGGCGCGTTGTTGATGGCCTACTCGCTGTATGCCAGACAGGACTTGCAGATCGGCGACCTCGACAAGGGCGCGCCGGAATTTCATCCCGATTCTGTGTACAACCTCGACGTCGCTTACCTGGTGGATAACTACGCCAGCAGCTCCGACGTGATGGTGGTGATGGTTGAATCCGCCGACGACGCCTGTACCAGCTACCAGACGGTCAGTTCCATCGAGCGCTTCCATCGCGCCATGGAACGGGTGCCGGGGGTACAGGGTGTGGCCTCAACCGCCTCCGGTTCAAAACGCACGGCTGCTCTCCTGAACGAGGGCAACATCCGCTGGAGCACCATATACAGGGAGCCGCGGGCACTGAATGGCACGGTTCTCTACCTGCCGGAGGGCGTCTACTTCAATCACGACCGCTGTAACGTCTCCTTCGTCCACATTTCCCTGGACGACCACAAGGCCGAGACCCTGACACGGGTCATTGAAGCCGCGCGCGAGGCGATCGCAGAATACGACATCCAGGGCTTGAACTACCTGCTCGCCGCCGGCAATGCCGGTATTGCTGCAGCCACCAATGATGTGATTGCGGCCAAGCAACTGTTCATGTTGCTGCTGGTGTACGCTGTGGTCACCGCGATGGTATTCCTGACCTTCAGGAACCTGCGTTCGCTGGTCTGCATCATGCTGCCTCTGAGCATCACCTCCATGCTCTGTGAAGCAGTGATGGCTCACCTGGGCATTGGTATCAAGGTGGCCACACTCCCGGTTATTGCACTGGGTGTGGGCATCGGTGTCGACTACGGCATCTATATCTACAGCCGCCTGGAACACTATATGTTACTGGGCTACGATATCCGCGAAGCCTACACGCGAACCATTCGCTCTGCTGGCCGGGCAGTTATCTTCACCGGACTGACCCTGTCCGCGGGCGTCATGACCTGGATTTTCTCCCCGCTCAAGTTTCAGGCCGACATGGGAATTCTGTTAATGTTCATGTTCATCTGGAACATGGTGGGTGCTCTGACCCTGCTGCCGGCACTGGCGGTGTTCATGTTCGGGAAGCCGGCAGAATTATCACCGCGGCCCACAGATGGCAGCAGTGATCCGACGGCTGCAGAAATCGTCTCCCTGCAGAAATTGTCGGGGGCCGCCAATGGATAAATCACTCGGTATTGTCTATTTTAGCAGCGACGGAAATAACCACAGTAGAAGGCCCAGGGATATGGTACGAAAAACTGAAGTGAACTCGAGTCTGAGCAGGGAAGATTGGTTGCGGGTGGCGCTGGATGTCCTCAATGAGCGCGGCGTCGACTCGGTCAAGGTACTGCCCCTGTCCAAGGCACTGGGAGTGACCCGTGGCAGTTTTTACTGGCACTTCAAGAATCGCGAAGACTTGCTGCAGCAAATGTTGGAGTACTGGGAATGGGAGCTCACTGACACAGTTATCGAGCACGCCAGAATGCTGGACGCCAGTGCCGAAGATAAATTGCGCGATGTTGTCACCAATGTACTTTTCCAGTCGATGGATCGCTACGACACCGCGGTGCGTGCCTGGAGCTTGTTTGATGGCTCGGCCCTGAAGACCATGAAGCGAGTAGAGCGCAAACGCCTGCGTCTCCTCGCAGAATTACTCAACCAGATCGGCCTGGACCAGGACGCTGCACAACTTCGGGCCCAGTTCTTATATGGATATCTGATGAGCGGTATCGCCGTGGCTGGACGCCCGACCCAGGCAGAAAAAGCCGGGGCTGTCGATCAATGCATGGAATTCATTCTAAATTAATCAGTTAGGAGACTCACGATGGGAGAATTAAGAGGATTGGCAGGCAAGGTTGCCATTGTCACCGGGGGCGCCGACAGTATCGGCGCCGCAGTAGTGCGCGGCCTGCATGGTGCCGGCGTAAAAACTGTGATCGCCGCACGCAGTGCCGACAAAGGCGAGGCGATCGCCGCCGAACTGGGCGAGGGCGCACTTTACCATCGCACCGATATCGGACGGGATGAGGACCTGGACAGTCTGGTGAATACGACCGTGGAGGTATTTGGCGGTATCGACTTCATTATCACCGTGGCCTGCGTCTACGACGATGCCGGCGCCGAATCTACCCGCGAGCAGTGGCACAACAGCTTCAACATCAATGTTATCGGCGGTGCCTTGCTGGTGCAGAAGGCGCTGCCCTACCTGAAACAGAGCGAGGGCGCATCCGTGGTAAATTTTGGCAGTATCAGTGCCCGCATTTCGCAGGCGCAGCGCTGGACCTACCCGGTGACCAAGGCCGCTATTCACCAACTGACACGGAGCCAGGCATTGGATCTGGCCGAGTTCGGTATCCGGGTGAATACGGTTGCTGCAGGCATTACCTGGAGTGTGCCGGTGGCCGGCCTGATGCAGGGGAATCGTCAATTGGCGGATGAACTGGCGGCTGTCTACCAGCCGCTGGGCCGCCTGGCCGAAGCGGAGGAAGTGGCTGACGCGGTCGTCTTCCTGTGTTCGGACAATGCCTCTTTCATCACCGGTGCAGACCTTCCCGTGGTCGGTGGTTATTCCGCTCTGGGCCCTGAGGCGCGCCTGTCCTGCATGCAGGTTATGGGTGAGGCGGCGGCCGCCGCGGCGGGCTAGAGTGCGCTGCCTGGTGACTTTCAGAACATATACCCCCCCAAGTGTGTATCGTACAGGAGCCCCCCATTGTCACAGCACCAATACGCCGACGTGCAGTGGCGCGCGGCGCATGC
>JAPUKZ010000242.1 GCA_027295405.1 Gammaproteobacteria bacterium | reverse complement strand
CGGATTTCGAGATGTGCGAATACAACCGCCAGAACATGGTGTACGAAAAGGAGCACCTGCAAATAGAGGGCACCGGCAAGTACCACGATTACAATTTTTACCGCACCTGCGGATTGCAGATCGCGGGCAAGGACAAGGGTGGAGCCCGCAACGAGGACGCCCCCATTAACGTCAAGAGTCTGCTGCCGTGATGAAGAGCCTTCAGCCAGACATCGAGAGCCTTCAGCCATGATGGAGAGCCTCTTCTACATGGCCGGATTTGTCGCCTTCACCGCGACCGTGCTGTCACTGAGCCGCACCAATGCTACCCACGCGCTCATCTATCTGATCATATCGCTGCTGGCCGTGGCGGTGATGTTCTACCTGATGGGCGCGCCCTTCGCCGCAGCCCTGGAGATTGTTGTTTACGCGGGCGCCATCATGGTGCTGTTCGTGTTCGTGATCATGATGCTGAACCTGGGGCAAGCTGGCGAGCAGCGCGAGCGCCAGTGGCTAGCGCCGCGCATCTGGATTGTCCCGACTTTGCTGGCCCTCATCTTGCTGGTAGAGATGGCGCTGGCAATCACCCAGATCAGCGGCACCACCAGCGGTGTTGAAGTAACACCCAAGGAGGTGGGACTCACCCTGTTTGGCCCCTATTTACTGGCGGTTGAGATCGCCTCCATGTTGTTACTGGCGGGACTGGTGGGCGCCTACCACCTGGGCCGCCGCTCCATCGACCGCAGCCGCCAGTCCTGATGCCCGGGCTGCAGGTACCCCTGGAGCACGTACTGATGATGGCGGCGGCGCTGTTTATCGCCGGCCTGGTCGGCCTGATGGTGCGGCGCAATATCATCTTTATCCTGATGTCACTGGAAGTGATGTTGAATGCCTCCGCGCTGGCTTTCGTCGCCGCTGGCGCACACTGGGGCCAGGCCGACGGTCAGATTATCTTTATGTTGATTCTGACCGTAGCCGCCGCGGAAGTGTCGGTGGGTCTGGGTCTGGTACTGCTGTTGCAGCGCCGCTTCAAGACGCTGGATATGGACAACGCCAACAGGTTGCGGGACTGATATGCTGGATTTCCTCTGGCTGATTCCACTCTTGCCACTGGCCAGCGCGGCGCTGCTGATGGTGACAGCGGGCAGTCTGCCACGGCCCTTGATCGCCGCCTGCGGCGCGGGTTCAGTGGGGCTGGCCGCGCTCTGCGTGCTGCTAACCGGACTGAGTTGGGCACACGACCCGGTACCCCGACAGATGGAACTCTGGACCTGGATGCAGGTGGGCACACTGCGCCCCACCATTGGTTTCTACCTGGATGGGCTCACCCTGGTCATGATGTCGGTGATCACCGGAGTCGGATTCCTGATTCATCTCTATTCCACCGAATTCATGGAGGAGGACGAGAGCCTCAGCCGCTATTTCGCCTATATGAACCTGTTCGTCGCCGCCATGCTGATACTGGTGATGGCAGATAACCTGTTATTCCTGTATCTGGGCTGGGAGGGTGTCGGTCTCTGCAGCTACCTGCTGGTCGGGTTCTGGTATCGTGATCCCGTCAATGGCGCCGCGGCACGCAAGGCTTTTGTGGTCACCCGGATAGGCGATACCGCCATGGCCCTGGGTTTACTCCTGCTGTTCACAGAACTGGGCACCCTGGATATCCAGCAGCTGGCTGAGCTGGCCCAAGGCAAGTGGCAACCTGGCGATACCACTATCGTGCTCGCCACCGCCCTGTTACTGGGTGGCGCTGTCGGTAAATCCGCCCAATTGCCACTGCATACCTGGCTGCCGGACGCGATGGCAGGTCCGACCCCGGTCAGCGCCCTGATCCACGCGGCCACCATGGTGACCGCCGGGGTATACCTGATCGCGCGCAATCACGAGCTGTTCCTGCTGGCGCCACCCACGCTGCTGGCGGTGGCGGTGCTGGGTTTGCTGACCCTGTTGCTCGCCGCCTTCACCGCCCTCAATCAACACGACATCAAACGCATACTGGCTTACTCGACCATCAGCCAGATAGGTTATATGTTCCTGGGCCTGGGTGTGGGAGCCTGGAGCGCGGGCATATTTCACCTGGTGACCCACGCTTTCTTCAAGGCCCTGCTGTTCCTGGCCGCCGGCGCTGTGATTCACTGCCTGCACCACGAGCACAATATTTTCCGTATGGGTGGGCTGCGCACGCGGCTGCCAGTGGCCTTCTGGAGCTTCCTGATTGGCTCGGCCGCCCTGGCCGCATTGCCCTTCACCTCCGGTTTCTACAGTAAGGACCAGATCCTGCTGGCCGCGTATCAGTGGCCGCAGATCGGCCCCTGGTTGTGGGCCGGGGGACTGCTGGGCGCCCTGCTTACTGCCATCTACAGTTTTCGGCTGGTGTTTATCGTGTTCTTTGGCGAGGCACAGACAGAACCGGACCGACAGCCGGGCTGGCGCATGGCCTTGCCGCTGAGCATTCTGTGCGTGGCGTCCATAGTCGGCGGCTGGATCAGCTTGCCCCTGGCCGAGGCACTGCCGGCCACGCAATCGGGCCATCCCGCGGCGGCGGTAGAGTGGATATCAATCGCCATACCGGTCATTGGGGTAAGCCTGGCCTATTTGATATTTCTCGGTCGGCAACTGGATCTGAGTGCTCTGGTCAACTCCGGCCTGGGTCAGCGCCTGCACCAGTTCTGGTATTCGGGTTGGCGCATGGATGCGCTGTACAACTGGCTGTGGGTGCGTCCCTACCAGTTCACTGCCCGTTTACTCAAGGATGAGCCGGTGGACCTGGCTTACAACGGTGTGGTGCACACCAGTGTCGCCCTGCACCACCTGCTGAGCAACCTGCAAACTGGCCGCATGCGCTGGTACGCCTCCACCATGGTCGGCGGCCTGATTGTGTTGCTGGCGGTGCTGGCGAGAGCGGGCTGATGTTACTACTCGATCTCATCATACTGTTGTTTGCCGGGGGCGCGCTCGCCTGGTGGAGTGAGTCACGCAGTGCCAAAGCCCCGCGCTGGCTGGCACTGGCCTTCCTCAGCCTGGGCCTGCTGTATCTGCTGGGCGGCGTCATGCAGATTCCTGAGCAGCAATTCTCCCTGATCCCACAGCCGGACAATCCGCAAACCTGGCTGCTGCACTACCGGGTCGACTGGATCCCTCGCTTCGGCATCAACTTTGAACTGGCCATGGATGGTTTGAGCTTGATCCTGGTAACCCTGACCCTGCTGCTGGGCGGTGTGGCGGTGGTGTCTTCCTGGGACGAAATCAGCTTTCGCCCGGGGTTTTTCCAGGCCAATTTGCTGTGGACCCTGGCCGGTGTTGTGGGCGTGTTCCTGGCCATGGACCTGTTCCTGTTCTTCCTGTTCTGGGAAGTCATGCTGGTTCCCATGTATCTGCTGATTGCCATTTGGGGGCATGAACAAAAGGCCTTCGCCTCCATGAAGTTTTTCCTTTTTACCCAGTTCAGCGGCCTCTTGCTGCTGTTGGCCATCCTGGTTCTGGCCAGTATTCACGCCAACAACAGCGGCAGCTACAGTTTCAGTTATTTCGATCTGCTGGGAACGGCGATGTCACCCCAGCTTGGCTTCTGGGTGATGCTGGGTTTCTTCATAGCCTTTACCGTCAAACTGCCCGCCTTCCCGTTCCACACCTGGCTGCCGGACGCTCACACCCAGGCACCCACCGCCGGCAGCGTGATTCTGGCGGGGATACTGCTGAAGACCGGTGCCTATGGCCTGTTGCGCTTTACCATCCCCCTGTTTCCACAGGCGTCGGTTGATTTCGCCCCGGTCGCCATGGCCCTGGGCGCTGCCAGCGTGATCTATGGTGCGGTACTGGCCTTCGCGCAGACTGATTTCAAACGCCTGGTGGCCTACAGCAGCGTCAGTCACATGGGCTTTGTACTGCTCGGCCTGTACGCCTGGAATATCCTGGCGGTGCAGGGTGCGGTCATGCAAATGGTGGCCCACGGCCTCAGTACCGCAGCCCTGTTCATGACTGCCGGTGCCCTGCAACAGCGCTTGCACACCCGGGACATGCGTCGCATGGGTGGTCTGTGGCACAACATGCCGCGCATGGGTGCCACCGCCATGTTCTTCGCTTTGGCATCCCTGGGCCTACCCGGGCTGGGGAACTTCGTCGGGGAGTTTCTGGTGCTGGTGGGACTGTTCGCTGTCAACCCGTGGCTGGCGGTGATCGCTGCCATCGGTCTCATCACTGCCGCCGTGTACGCCCTGATCATGATGCAACACGCCTTCCAGGGCACGCCCGATCCGCAGCGCCAGTTGACTGACTACGGGCCGCGCGAGATGGCAGCGATGGGGGTTCTGATCATCGGCCTGTTATGGCTGGGATTGTATCCACAACCGGTTCTGGACGTGGCCCAGCCGGTCCTCGAAAGTCTGCTGGCCGGGGGTGCGCCATGAATCTCGCCGCTATGCAGGGCCTGTTACCCCTGCTGGTCCTGGGCCTCGGCGCCGCGGTACTGATGCTGCAGATTTCAATCCGGCGGCAGTTGGGCTGGAGTTACGCCATCACCGTGGCGACCCTGCTGCTGGGCGCAGCGGCCATGGAACCGGCCATGCAGGTTGCCCCGCTACAGGTTACCCCATTGCTCAGGGTCGATAATCTAGGCCTGTTCTTTGGCAGCCTGTTCTGCCTGAGCGGCGCGGTTACCGCCGTCATTTCCCGCGACTACCTGCGCTCGCGGGAGGGGGAGAACGAGGAGTACTTCCTGCTGTTGTTGCTGTCCACCCTGGGCGCAGTGATCCTGGCCTACTCCACCCATGTCGCCGCTTTGCTGCTGGGTCTGGAATTGCTCAGCGTGGCCCTTTACGCGCTGATTGCCTATCCCGAGCGCGGCACCTTGCCGCTTGAGGCGGCCATCAAATACCTGGTGCTCTCCGGGGCTGCCTCCGCCACCCTGCTGTTTGGTTTTGCCCTGATTTACGCGGCCCTGGGGTCCCTGGAATATGCCGAAATCGCCGTGCAAATCAGTGCCGGCCGCGCCGCCACGAGCCCCGCGCTGATCCTGATGGGTGCGGCGATGGTATTCGCCGGGCTGGGTTTTAAACTGAGCGTCGTTCCCTTCCACATGTGGACTCCGGATGTGTACGAGGGGGCACCCGCGCCCATCAGTGGATTCCTGGCGGGAGTGTCCAAGGGCGCCGTATTTATCGCGGTGTTGCGCTGGTTCCTGGAGTCCGGCTTTTTCCAGTACAGCAGCTTGCTGGCGGGAATCACCCTGTTGTCTATCGCCTCCATCCTGGTGGGAAACCTTCTGGCCCTGCTGCAAACCAACGTCAAACGCATCCTTGCTTACTCCTCCATTGCCCACCTGGGGTATCTGCTGATCGTCCTGGTCGCCGCCGGTGTGTCGCCCGAACCCGGCCTGGCGGTGGAAGCTGGCGGCTACTACGTGGTGGCCTATGTGATCACCACCCTCGCAGCATTCTCGCTGCTTGGACTCATTTCAAGGCAGAGCGGCGACAGGGAGTACGATCAACTCAGTGATCTGGCTGGCCTGTTCTGGAAGCAACCGGGCCTGGCCGCTTTGTTTACCGTGGCGCTGTTGTCACTGGCGGGTATTCCCCTCACGGCGGGCTTCATTGGCAAATTCTACTTGATTAGCGCCGGCGTGGATGCGGCCCTGTGGGGCCTGCTCGCAGCCCTGGTGATCGGCAGCGCGATTGGCATCTTTTATTACTTGCGCATCATCTACACCATGACCACCGTCGGGGAGCAGGCGAATCCCGGCACTACCGCTGACATGCTGGTGGGTAGTCGCCTGGTGGTGTATCTATTAATTTTCGCCATGCTGTATCTGGGGATCGTTCCCGAGCCCCTGATGGGCTATTTGAGAACTATACTGTAGGTGTACTGCATGGTGATTTATTACGCATTCAGAGGCAGCCTGTTGCCCCAATGCAAGGCGGGCTCCGCAGGAAATGGCGAGAACATGCCTTGCTGCTGACCGCCTTCCGGCTGGCTGAATGTGTCATCAATCACCATGCAGTACACTAGTACAGAACTGAAAAAGAGAGCAAGGAGACAAGCAATGTTGCGATCGGTCGAACTCAAGGATTACATGCTCGTACACCCCGTGACGGTAAACGAAAACGCCGATATGGGCGAAGCCATCAGGGTCATTATCGACAACAAGATTTCCGGGCTCTGCGTGGTCGATGATGAAGGTCGCCTGGTCGGTATCCTGTCGGAACTGGATTGCCTGCGCGCCATTCTTAGTGCCACCTATAACGAAGGCGGCATTGGCATGGTACGTGAGTACATGGCTTTCGATAACCTGGTGGTGGCCAATCCGCACGAGGATATTACCGATGTGGCGCAGGATATGCTGCGCAAGAGCAAGCGCCGGCGCCCGGTGGTGGAAGACGGCAAACTGGTGGGTCAGATTACCTGCCGCCAGCTGCTCACCGCGGTGATGCGATTCTCCTCCCAGGGTTAGTGGCTCTAACCAGAAACCCTGGCTGGCACGCTGAAATCATGCGCAATAGACAGACCGGACACTAGTGCCGGCTTCCCTACCTGTTCGCTACGCCCAGTCGCTGTTGCGGCTGAGCAAATTGCCCGAGGATGAGCTGCAACTCGACCGGCACCAGGATCAGCAAAACCTCGACGGCGCCCTGCAGAAAGAAGGCACCTCCTACCAGCAGTTCAAGGAGCACTGCCGCCGCGATGTGGCGCTGGAAAAACTCCAGGCCGGCGCGCATACCGCGAGTCAACTCGCTGAATTACTAGGCTTTTCTGACAGCCGCACCTTCCATCGCGCGTTCAGGAAGTGGACCGGCCAGACGCCTGCTGAATATCGCCAGCAGTTGGACCCAAACACCCCCCCAAACTGATTCTCGAGAACGCGCCAGGCAGCGCGCTGCAAATTTCTGCCGGTGACGATTGACAAAGTTCGCAATTGTCTGAAAACCAACCAGACTTACAATCATCGCTCAAATCTGAGGAGCAGAATCATGAGCTATTTCATCACTGGTGGTACCGGATTTATTGGCCGTTTCTTCATCGACAAGCTGAAGCAACGGGAAGGCAACATCTATGTACTGACCCGCCCGGGTTCCGAGCATAAGTTTGAGACCCTGCAGGAGCGCTTCGGTGGGGGCAGCGACAGGTTGATACCGATCAGCGGTGACCTCAGAGAGCCCAATCTGGGTGTAGACGATAAAGTTATCGCCGAACTCAGGGGCAACATCAACCACTTCTGCCACTTCGCCGCGATTTACGATATTGCCGCCTCGGCAGAAGCGCAAACGGCGACCAACATCGACGGCACGCGCAACGCCATCAAACTGGCAGAAGCACTGGACGCCGGATGCTTCCAACACGTCAGTTCCATCGCCGCGGGAGGACTCTACGAGGGTACCTTCCGCGAAGACATGTTCGAGGAAGCGGAAAACTACGAGCACCCCTACTTTGCCACCAAGCATGATTCCGAAGGCATCGTGCGCTACGAGTGTAAAGTGCCCTGGCGGATCTACCGCCCGGCCATGGTCATGGGCCACTCCGAAACCGGTGAAATTGACAAGATTGACGGCGCTTACTACTTCTTCAAAACCCTGCAAAAATTGCGCAAGGTGTTGCCGCCGTGGTTCCCGCTGATCGGCATCGAAGGGGGCAAATTCAATGTAGTACCCGTGGATTACGTGGTCGATGCCATGGATCACATCGTTCACCTGCCGAACCGGGATGGCGACTGTTTCCACCTGAGCGACCCGGAACACCACAGCATGGGTAACCTGATGAACATTTTTGCTGAGGCGGGCCATGCACCCAGGTTCACCATGCGCCTGGATATGCGGGTATTCAGCTTTGTACCGAAATTTGTTCGAGAAACCCTGGCTGGCTTGCCGCCGGTAAAACGCATCATCAGTACCCTGCTGGAAGACATGGGTTTGCCGGATTCAGTCACCATGTTCTTGAACTACCCCACCCGCTATGACAACCGCGAGACCGAGCGTGCCCTCAAGGGGTCCGGCATCAAGTGCCCCGGCCTGCGCGACTACAGCGCCACCGTTTGGGACTACTGGGAGCGCAATCTGGACCCCGACTTGTTCATAGACCACTCGCTGGAAGGCAACGTCAAGGGCAAGGTGGTTCTGATCACGGGCGCATCCTCCGGTATCGGCAAGGCATCTGCAATCCGACTGGCTGGAGCGGGCGCGCATGTATTGTTAGTAGCGCGATCCGCAGAAAAGCTGGAAGAAACTGCTGTAGAGATCGCCGAACTGGGCGGAGTATCCACCGCCTACACGGCTGATGTTTCCGACCTGGAGGACTGTGATCGACTGGTCGCCGAAGTACTCAAGAATCACGCGTTTGTCGATATCCTGGTGAATAACGCGGGCCGCTCCATCCGTCGTTCCATAGAACTGTCTTTTGATCGCTTTCACGACTTCCAGCGCACCATGCAGATCAATTACTTCGGTGCAATTCGCCTGATCTGTGGCTTCGCCCCCTCCATGCTGGAACGAAAGACGGGGCATATTATCAACATGTCCTCCATCAGTGCCCTCACCCCCAGCCCGCGTTTCTCCGCCTACGTGGCGTCAAAGAGTGCCCTGGATGCCTGGACTCGCGCCGCAGCGGTCGAGTTTTCTGATCGCAATGTGCGCCTCACCACCATCAACATGCCGCTGGTCAGGACTCCCATGATTGCCGCCACCACAGTCTACGACTCCATGCCGGTGCTGAGCCTTGAAGAAGCGGTCGACATGGTTGTGGACGCGGTCATCAACAAGCCCAAGCGCATCGCCACCAACATGGGCATCTACCTTCAGGTTATGACCGCACTGGCGCCCAAGTTCTCTGAAGTGGTTATGAACGTGGTGTTCCGCATGTTCAACGATTCCGCCGCCGCCCGCGGCGACAAGAAGCCGGAGAAAGTAGAGGTGTCCAATGAGCAGGTGGCGCTGGCTTCATTGATGAAGGGAGT
>JAPUKZ010000241.1 GCA_027295405.1 Gammaproteobacteria bacterium | reverse complement strand
TCGTCTCGGAGCGACCGCGGCCGACGATGGCAACCTACACTGCGACGCGCTGGGGACATTTGCTCGACGCCAGCAAGATGCCGCCTGACGAAAAGCCGCTCAGTGCGTGTGACTGTTACCGCTATTCGCTCTCGCATCCTTCGGTGGATCTGCTGATTTGCGGACCTGCGAACGCTGAGCAAATGAACGAAGCGATCTCAGCGCTGGAGAGCGGGCCGTTGCTGCCCGAGGAGCGTGAGCGAATAGAACGCATTGGTGCCTACATTTACGGACAATACGCCCCCGCGTACCCGGATGCAGGCGATGCCGGGGACGTTTCAACCGGGGTGGCAGCGCAGTGAGGAGATCCGGGCAGGAGTGCTGCTGTTAGAGAAATAAGATACTGTCAGCTACAGTGTCCAGGCATTGCCGATATCCGCCAGCGGCACACAGCCATCGTAGCGTCCGGGAACCGGATCATAGTTCAGCACTTCTTTACCCACCTTCTCGGAATTGAAATAGCCGCGTAAGGTGTTTTGGCGAACGGCTAACAGAAACTTATAGATCAGGTAGACGTCCCTCTCCTCAGGATCGATTTCCGCCAGATCGTTGTTTTGTTGTTCGAATATCCTGTCCTGTCCTTGCGTGGACAAATTGAAATAGCCGCCCAGCAATTGCGCAAATTGATCCCGGGTACCGTCGCTTGCTGGTTGTTGAAAAACCTGCTTGAAGCGGTTTGCAAATGCTGTGGCGCCAGCACTGAAATATTGCTGTTCAGCGGTAGAAAAGATGTTGCCGTAGAGCTTGTCGATAAACTGGGGAACGTTGACATCCAGTGCGCCTGGGGTAGCTGAAGCAGGTAGTATCACATCTACCAGATGAGTCACGACATGTTGCACTTCGGTGGAAAAGGACTCCGCTTTCCAGGTTGCAGCGTTGGCTGTGGATGATGCAAGCAAACTCAACAAAACGGGGGGTGCTCGCGGTTCCGCCAAGACCCAGGGAAATGTTTCTGATCGCGGTTCTTCTATCCATTAGCTTATCTCCCCCTGCGCCAATCGTTTCGCCGCATGGTCTGCCGCGCGAGCCGTAATCGCCATGTAGGTTAAAGACGGATTCTGGCAGGCAGCCGAGGTCATACAGGAGCCATCAGTGACGTATACGTTGGGGACTGCGTGACTTTGGTTGTGTGCATTGAGCACCGACGTTTTGGGATCTCTGCCCATGCGAGCAGTGCCCATTTCGTGAATCCCCAGGCCAGGATAGCTGCCCTGGTCATAACCCCGCACGTCTTTAAAACCCGCCGCTGATAACATTACGATTGCTTGTGCTTGCATGTCCTTACGCATTTCCAGTTCGTTCTCTTTGTATTCCACGTCGAAATCGATGATTGGCAATCCCCATTCATCGAGCTTGTCGTAATCGAGCGTAATTTTATTGGCGTGGTAGGGCAGCAGTTCCCCGAATGCGGTGAGTCCCATGCGCCATGGTCCGGGTTTCAACAATTCCTCTTTGAGTTGTTCGCCAAAGCTCATCTCACGAATCGCCCGGGTCCAGTTGGTTCGGCTGGCACCTCCCTGATATCCATAACCGCGAACAAAATTATTCTGACGGGTTTCATCATTCAGGTTTCTGAACCTTGGGATATAGATTCCGTTCGGCCGTCTGCCTCTGTAGTACTTGTCGTTGTGGCCATCAAAAATGCCGGCGGCCCCTGTCCGGAAGTGGTGGTCCATAACGTTATGACCGAGTTCTCCGCTATCGTTGCCTAATCCATTGGGAAAGCGCTCTGATTTCGATTGCATCAAGATGCTCGTCGTCGGCATGGTTGAGGCACAACAAAAAATGATCCGCGCTCGATAAGTAAAATTCTCTTTTGTTTGTGCATCAATTACCTTGACGCCGGTGGCGATTCCCTTGGATTCGTCATAGACGATTTGGTGAGCGACGGAGTTGATTCGTAAAGTCATATTGCCGGTGCGCTCGGCAGCGGGGAGCGTGGAAGAGTTACTACTGAAGTAACCTCCAAACGGACAGCCGGCCATACACTTATTTCTGAATTGGCAGGGTGAGCGCCCGGGGCGGGTATTTTCACCGGTAATGTTGGCGACCCTGCCGATCGTCAATACCCGGTCAGCAAAATCGTCGGCCAGGGTTTTCTGCAGTTCTCTTTCAACGCAATTCAACTCCATCGGTGGGCAGAATTTCCCGTCAGGGAGTTGCGGTAAACCCAGTTTTTCACCGCTGACACCGATGTATTCCTCCACCTTGTCATACCAAGGTGCGATGTCCTCATAGCGGATCGGCCAATCCACGCCGTGGCCGTCATTTTTATTGGCTGTAAAATCCACATCCCCCCAGCGATAAGATTGTCTTCCCCAGGTCAGTGAGCGACCGCCGACGTGATAACCGCGGATCCAGTCGAAGCGTTTGGTTTCGCTGTAGGGGTGCTTTATGTCATCCACGAACCAGTGTTTGGAAAACGGACTCGTCACGTATCCGGTTCGGGCTTGCTTGTGCTGTCGTGCAGCCTCTGCCGGCGTGTTCCTGCCGCCAAATTCAAGATCCCACCGTTGCTTGGTGGCCGTGGGGTAGTCTTCGATGTGTTTGACCATGGGGCCTCGTTCCAGAACGAGGGTTTTGAGTCCCTGTTCGCATAGTTCCTTGGCCGCCCAGCCCCCGGAGATGCCGGTACCAATCACGATGGCGTCGTAGAGGGTTGCGGGATCTGCTGAGTTGGAGGTGGCCATCGGTGCCTGCCTGTGACATTAGTTATG
>JAPUKZ010000240.1 GCA_027295405.1 Gammaproteobacteria bacterium | reverse complement strand
TCCACTTTGCAACCTGGTCCGCCGCTCCTTCATCAATGGAGCAATAGAGTTCGGTCCGGTTGCAGGTGGAAACGATCAGCGATTCCTTGATCGCCGGGTGCCGGCAAAGGCCCTGCAACGCCGCAGGCAGGTCTGCGGCCGCGTAAGCGACCTGTTCACGAATAGCCACAGGTGCGCTACGGTGATTTATTCCAACGACGGCGAGCGACATGCGAGGCATTGTAATGAATGCGACCGACTCCTTGAAGGGACAATGTAGGGCGCGGGCCAGCCAAAACCGGCACAATGGCCCAAACAGGCCACGAACTGGCTGGTCGGCAGTCAAAATGAGACCATAGAGGGAGTTTTATGAAAGTCATGTCACGATCAGTTGTTTGCCTGCCGTTGCTGGCTGTTTTTTGCGCCAGCGGGCTGATCGGCTGCGCCGCGACGGCGTCATCGGACTCCGTTGGTTCAGGTCCGGCACGGATTACGGATGCGGCCGAGTCTGATCATCACCTGTTGCTCGCGGAACTGGCTTTGCAGGACGGGGCCTTCGGTACCGCCATTAATGAATATATTCTGGCCGCACGATACAGTGACAATCCCGAACGCGCCTCGCAGGCGATGCGAATTGCCTATCAGCATGGTTTTCTCCGGCGGGCGCTGGTGGCTGCATACTATTGGCGCGAGCTGCGGCCGGAAGAAAAGGCCGCGCGGCTCGGCGTAGCGCAACTGCACCTTCAGCTGGGAAACAGGAAAAAAGCGACCCGTGAATTCATCGCCATCATCGAAAGCGAAGAACAGGAACGAGGGCAGCTCTTTCTTGAATTGACCGGGATATTTATGGGCGGCGATGGGCCCTGGCTCGCCAGTGCAGTGATGGAAGAGCTTGCCCGGCCTTACCCGGAATTGGCGCAGGCGCATTATGCGGTGGCTTCCCTGGCCTTGAATGCAAGCCGTTTTCAGTTGGCTCTCGCGGAGGCCAGCCTGGCGGTGGAACAAGATTCCGAATGGCTCGGCGTTGCTACTGTACTGGCGCGTGCGAAGATCGCTTTGGGCCAGATAGAACAAGGGCTGCTCTATGCCGACAACCTGGTGCTGGACAGTCGGGATGATGGGGTACGTCTGGACTATGCCTATATGCTGATGAGCGTTGGCCACAACGATGATGCACGGGTGGAATTGATGCTGTTGCTCGAGGAAACCGGCTCCGCGAGTGCATTACGTGCCCTGGGATTCCTGGAAATGGACGGCGGCAGGTTTGAGGAAGCCGGCGCGCGATTTTCACGACTGCTTAGCACCGGGGAGTACACCTATGATGCCTTTTTTTACCTGGGACTGATCGCCGAGCGGATGGAAGACTACCAGCGCGCGATGCGCGCGTATGCAAGAGTCAACATGGGGATTAGCGCGATCGCCGCCCAGGCACGCCTGGCTCATTTGATAAACCGACTGGGTGAGGGCGAGAAAGCCCTGCAACACCTCGACCAATTTGGTGCTCAGAATCCAGGCTTTCGCGTTGACATGATGGTGGCACGAGCCGAATTGCTGGGCGAAATGGGGCGATACCCGGAGGCGCTGGACTTGTACAAGGAAGTCCTGGAACTGCGACCAGCGGACGAAGGGACAGGCTATGCGATGGCATTCATGCTGGAATCATCGGGCGACCTCAGATCCAGCATCAAACAGTTGCGATCATTTGTCAGAAAGCGCCGCACCGACCCGTTGGCGTTAAACGCGTTGGGCTACACGCTGGTTGCCAATACCGACCGGCTGAAAGAAGCGGGCCGTTACATCAACAAGGCCGTCCGGCTGGCGCCCGTGAATGCAGCGATTATCGATTCCAAGGGGTGGCTGCATTTCAAGACTGGCGAATATAAGCTGGCGCTCGAGTACTTGCGTGAAGCCTATGCGCTGGACAACGACCCGGAAATCGCCGCTCACCTGGGTGAGGTACTCTGGGAAATGGGCGAACAGACCGAGGCACAAAAATTCTGGTTCCAGGCACTGGCGGTTAATCCGGACAGCGACGCCCTGACTGAAACCATGGAGAGATTCGGCCAGTGATTCGCCCGCTCCGTCTGACCGGCACCGTTGTCGTGCTGTCATTGCTGGCCGCCTGCGCAGGACAGCGTACCAGCCTGGTGCCCGACGAAGTCGCCTGGGAAAATCGCCGGGAAACACTGACTCAGGCCGATGACTGGTCCTTGCGCGGCCGTATCAGCCTGAAAAATGCAGGTTATGGTTACAGCGGTTCGCTGAATTGGCACCAGGACGGAGACAATCTGGATTTCCGCTTTCGCGGACCTCTAGGCATCGGCGGATTCAGAATATCCGGAAACCCGGATTCACTGAACATCCGGACCAGCAAAGGGGATGAGTACTTTGTCAGCGACCCGGAAGTCGATTTGGAAGACCAGTTCGGCTGGAGCATCCCGGTGCACAGCATGCGTTTTTGGGTCCTCGGTGTGCCGGATACCGGTGGTGATTACGAGATAAGCGTGGACGATCTTGGGCGGGCAATAATCCTGGACCAGTCGGGCTGGCGGGTGAGTTATCTCAGTTATCGTAATTTCGAAGGACATACACTGCCACGCAGAATGGAAATGACCAAGGCAGAATTGCGTATACGCCTGGCCGTCGATGGCTGGCAGGTAAATCAGTGAACCAAGCGGAAACATCATGCATTTGGAAACAGTCAATTGCTTGGCGGTGCTGATGGGGGCCATCCTCGGTGCCAGGCGCTGACGACAAATTTACCAACGACTGGGATATTGCCTGGCCGGCGCCCGCCAAGCTAAACCTGTGCCTGCTGATCACCGGCCGGCGCGACGATGGCTTCCATCGTCTGCAGACGGCCTATCAGATCGTCGATCTGTGTGACTTCGTTCAGTTCAGTGAGTTGCCGGACGGGCAATTTTCACTG
>JAPUKZ010000024.1 GCA_027295405.1 Gammaproteobacteria bacterium | reverse complement strand
GGACAGTGGCGACTACCTGTGGAACAGCGGCATGTTTCTGCTGGGAGCGGGCACCTACTTGCAAGAGTTGGAAGCACTGGTACCGAAAATGGTGGCAGCCTCCACAGCGGCTCTGCAGGGAGCCAGCGCGGACCTGGACTTTATCCGCCTGGACGCCGCTGCCTTTGCCTGCTGTCCAAGTGATTCCATCGACTATGCAGTCATGGAGAAGACCGACCATGGCGTGGTGGTTGCGCTGGATTGTGGTTGGAGTGATGTGGGAGCCTGGTCGGCCTTGTGGGATGTCGCGGAGCAGGATGTCGACGGCAACGTCATGCACGGGGATGTGTTAGTGGATGGCTGTCGCAACAACTACCTGCGCAGCGAATCCCGCCTGCTGGCCGCCACCGGTGTCGACAATCTGGTCGTGGTTGAGACCACAGACGCCGTCCTGGTAGCCGACAAAACCAGGGTGCAGGATGTGAAGAACCTGGTTGCAGCCCTTAAGCGCAGCGGCCGTAGTGAAGCCAGCGTACACGCGCGGGTGTACCGCCCCTGGGGCTCCTATGAATCGCTGATCACCAGCGAACGTTTCCAGGTCAAGCGCATCGTGGTGAACCCGGGTCAAAAGTTGTCGCTGCAAAAGCACCACCATCGTGCCGAGCACTGGGTCGTGGTTAAGGGCACTGCCGAGGTTTGTTGTGAGGACAAGGTCTTCATGTTGGGGGAGGATGAGTCAACCTACATACCCCTGGGGCACAAACACCGGCTGGCCAACCCCGGCCGGATTCCGCTGGAAGTGATAGAGGTGCAATCGGGCACCTATCTCGGTGAAGATGACATAGTGCGCTACGAGGACGATTACGGTCGCAGCGACAGCTGAACGGCTTGAGTGGACTGAGGAGTTGTCGATGATCAAGAAATGCCTGTTTCCCGTCGCCGGGTATGGCACCCGATTCCTGCCCGCCACCAAGAGCATGCCCAAGGAAATGCTGCCGGTGGTGAACAAGCCCCTGGTTCAGTACGGGGTGGAAGAGGCTATAGAGGCGGGCATGAACACCATTTCCTTTGTCACCGGCCGTGGCAAACGCGCCATCACCGACCATTTTGATATCAGCTATGAACTGGAACACCAGATTGCCGGTACCGGCAAGGAGGCCTACCTGGAGGGTATTCGGGATGTGCTGGAGCGCGGTATATTTACCATGGTGCGACAGCGGGAAATGAACGGCCTGGGTCATGCCATCCTCACCGGGGAACCCCTGATCGGTGGCGAGGCCTTCGGTGTGGTGTTGTCTGATGACCTGTGTATCACCGAGGGCGATGGCGTGCTCGCGCAGATGGCGGACCTGTACAAGCAGTTTCGCTGCAGCATCGTCGCCATTCAGGAAGTACCCGCTGAGGATACCCCTAAGTACGGCATCATCGCCGGCGAGCAGCTGAAGGAAGGGTTGTACCGGGTTGATGACATGGTAGAAAAACCGCAGCCTGAAGAAGCGCCTTCCAATCTCGGCATTATTGGTCGTTACATTCTCACCCCGGATATTTTTGAGATTTTGCGGACAACCCCCGCCGGGAAAAACGGTGAGATCCAGCTCACCGATGCACTGTTGACCCAGTCCCGCCAGGGCTGTGTCATGGCCTACAAGTTTCGGGGGCGCCGCTTCGACTGTGGCAGTGTCCCGGGTTTTGTGGAGGCCACAAACTACGTGTATGAACATATTTATGCGGAGCCAGAATGACGGATTCCCAGCCTGTGACGTCTCTATGAGAGAGTTGAGCTGCTTCAAGGCCTACGATGTGCGGGGCCGGATTCCAGATCAACTCAATGAGGATATCGCCTATCGAATTGGTTGCGCCTTTGCCCGGGTTATAAATCCACGGTCGGTCGTTGTGGGGCACGATATACGCCTCACCAGCAAGCAGATCAAGGCCGCCTTGAGCGATGGCTTGCGCGATGCGGGCGTGGATGTTTTTGATATTGGCCAGTGTGGTACGGAGGAAATCTATTTTGCCACTTCCCATGCCAAGATGGATGGTGGTATTGCGGTAACCGCCAGCCACAATCCAAAGAACTACAACGGCATGAAGTTTGTCAGGGCTGGGTCCGAACCGATCAGTGGTGACAGTGGCCTGTTCGAAATCAAGGCCCTGGCGGAACAGAATGACTTCTGCCCAGCGCAGCGGCGCGGCGATTTCCAGCCTCTGGACACGGCTGCGGCCTATATCGAACATTTGCTGTCCTATGTGGATGTTGCTGCCCTGAAGCCCCTCAAACTGGTGGTTAATGCGGGTAACGGCGGTGCCGGCGCGGTCATCGATCGCCTGCAAGAGCATTTGCCGTTCAGCTTCATCAAGTTACACCACGAGGCGGATGGCAACTTCCCCAATGGCGTACCCAACCCCCTGTTGCCGGAAAACCGGGTGCCCACGGTGGTTGCAGTGTGTGAACACGGGGCTGATCTGGGAATTGCCTGGGATGGTGATTTCGACCGCTGTTTTTTCTTCGATGAAAGCGGCGAATTCGTTGAGGGCTATTATCTGGTGGGTTTGCTGGCAGAGGTATTTTTACGCCAGCACCCGGGTGCCAAGGTTGTACACGACCCGCGGCTGACCTGGAATACCCGCGCGATCGTTACCGCTCTCGGCGGAGAACCCGTACAGAGCAAGACTGGCCACGCTTTCATCAAGGAACGCATGCGCAAGGAGAACGCTGTCTATGGCGGCGAAATGAGCGCCCACCACTACTTCCGCGATTTTGCCTATTGTGACAGCGGCATGATCCCCTGGCTGTTGGTGACGGAACTGATTTCCCAGCGCGGGCAGTCCCTGTCTGAACTGGTAGCGGAACGGGTGGCGGCGTTCCCCTGTAGTGGCGAGATCAACCGCAGCCTTGATGATCCTGCGGCGGTGTTGGTGCAGGCGGAAGCCCTCTATGCCGGCATCGCGCTCAGCACAGACCATACCGACGGATTGAGCATGGAGTTCAGTGACTGGCGCTTCAATTTGCGATTGTCCAATACGGAACCGGTAGTGCGCTTGAATGTGGAGAGTCGCGCTGATGCCGGTTTAATGCAGGAGAAGACCGCAGAGCTGTTGGCCTTGATGGGAGATTAGCCGGGATGTTGCATGAGTGACTCGGTTTCCGAGTGATTTTTCTAACTGGCAGCTCGTGTTGGCCGCGGTTCCAGTTGTTCTAACCGGACATGGGAGCGAGATTGCCGGAGTGCAGAATTCGCCCCCGAAATGCGTCAGAGAGGCATAAAACAATAGACCTCCTGACGCACCGTCACCTGTATGTAGTAACTCCCCCGGGAAAGGGGGCTAAACTTCGCAGCGTTTGACGCAAAGAATTTTGAGCGGTGTTTGCTTGCATTTTGTCTCCAGCAGGCTGAGAACCACTGGCATGTTCTGTGCCAACGGCGCCGACTGAAAATGCTGATCCATGCTTGCTGCGCCGGCCAGCAATTTTTCAAAGCCCGCGTTGCCGAGAGCGAAGGCGATACTCCAGCCAATCCTATCAGGGCTTGTCGCGCGTCTTCCAGCACAGATTCCTTCGCCAAAGCT
>JAPUKZ010000239.1 GCA_027295405.1 Gammaproteobacteria bacterium | reverse complement strand
CGGGTTCCGGCACTCATTCGCTGGCCCGGGGTGGTGAAGAAAGGCACGGTGATCAACGACATCTTTTCCCACCAGGATTGGTTGCCCACCCTGTTGGCAGCCGCCGGTGAGCCCGGTATTGGTGAGAAGTTGCAGAAGGGGCACAGGGTCGGTGACAAGACCTTCCGTGTCCACCTGGATGGCTACGACCAGACCGAATTACTGGCGGGTAAGGGTCCTGGTAAACGCCACAATATCTTCTACTTTGACGACAACGCAAATTTCAACGCCATCCGCTGGAATGACTGGAAGATCCACTTCGCCTTCGCGATGGAAGGGTGGAGCGGGCCCCGCGAGGCCCTGAATTTCCCGAGGATCATCAATTTGCGATCCGATCCCTATGAAACCTCAATTGACTCCGGTCTCTATGCACGATTCTTCGGCGATCAACTGTGGTTATTCGTACCCACCCAGCAGGAAGTGGGCAAGTGGCTGATGACTTTCCGGGAGTTCCCGCCACGGCAGGCTGTGGCAAGTTTTACCATCGATAAAATGATGCAACAGATGCAACAAATGACCGCCATGCAGGGCCGGATGCCGAAGTAGTAGCTCCTCCCTCGAAACAGGTGCGAATAATCGTAGGCGGGATAAGCTGTGTCGGTAGACCCTACCCGGGACTCGCGGTGCGCTCACTTACAGCTGTAGCCAGGCATACAAAATTTAATTCCATTGATTAACCCGACAGGACACTAGGATTCCATACGAATATTGTTATCGCCAAAGTACGCGGTCATTGAAACAACCTTGCCCTGCTGGTTAAATTCCATCACATCCAGTGTTTCAACTTGCATCTTGCCCTCCATACCCTTTGGGTAGGCCCGCATGGCACAGGCACCCCACTTTTCCCGCGCCCGCGCATTGCCATCCAGTACCATTTTTTCAACACTGTCTACCGTCATCTGGTAAAACTCACGTAACGCGTCTTTACCGCGCTTGGGCTCACTGCCGACCGGGTCTTCCACAACCGCGTCATCAGCAAACAAATCCAGGATTTTTTCCAGATCACCTTCCGTAATCGCGTCTACATATTGCTGCATCACGTCGGCAATATGCTGTTCTGTCAATACACTCATGTCTTTACTCCTTTCTCATAAAATCATTGATTACCCAAGCACCGGATAACCTCCGGCAACTAACACCGACTGCCCCGCGGCATAGGTGTATCAGGGCCGGCGCCGGGTTTGTCTATCGGGTCGAGAGCGACCTGATTAATGCCGCGGATAGCGAACCGGGGGATGGTACTCATGCAAAAACCCTCTTATTCAGCTTCAGCCTGTACGGGAAATTGCTCGAAATAAAAATCAAAACGCCGGCGCAATTCGTTTGGGTCAACCCCAAAATCGGCCTTCAAATCGTATAGCATGCGGCCATGCTTACCACGCGGATGCTCATCAATAAACTGCTGCAATTGCGCCTTGGCCGCATTGTTCATATCCAGACCTGCCTTGGCATAGATTTTTTCAACCATCGCCAGGTCATCCGCCATAAGCTGATGGAAGGGCACATCAATACTGCGGGATGCCGGCAGACTGTTGCGATCTTTCGCACAGGCGCGTAACAGATGCTCGATGCGGCCACTCCAGTATTCAACAAGGTTTTGCAGCTCCACCTGCTGGCGACTCATGCGCTGACCATAACCCAGCATGGTCACCGTCGACTGAATTACGGACACCGGGTCTCGGTGGGTGACGGCAAAAGTTGCATCCGGAAACACCTTTTGAAGCACCGGCAGTTGTTCCAAATGCTGAGGACACTTGAGCACCCAACGGGTTGGGGTATCGGTATCGCGCTGTTGCCAGGTCAACAATTTCAGCACATCCTTCATATACTGATAATGTGGCGTCTGGTCGGTTGCAAGATAGTGGTCACGCCATCGGGGTGAAGGTGTTAGCCACTCGTAATTGTAAGAAGCGATATCCGGCCCCATTAACTCCAGCTCTTCGTGAATATGATCCGGATTCATCGGGTGCATGGCTGCCAGGTAGGGCGTCATTTGTTGCATCATATCCCAGGCATCGGCACAGCGCTGGTAACGCGGGTCGTTATGGGGATAACTGCCCTCCTCCAGCAAGCCTTCACCCGGCATGGGTACCGGCTCATAGGATTCCCACAAGGGCAAAGACCGCAGGCGTTGGTCAGCGGCCATCAGGTTAAGCAAATGCGTGGTGCCCGAGCGCGGCAAACCAACCACAATGATCGGTTCTTTTATTTCGATGTCGAGAATTTCCGGATGCTTGTTCCAGGTATCCTGGATTAGCAAACGGCTGGTCACGTGCTGCAACAACTTGTTGCGCAGGCTCAAACGGCCCAGGTTGGACAATCCCTGATCAGCGTTCCACTCGTTAACCAGGATATCCAGCCGCTCGATAAAATCGTCAGGGCCAAAATCCGACAGCCCCGTATTTGCCCTGGCTTCGTTAAGAATGGAATCCCGGCTCAGGTCGACTTCCAGGGCTTGACCAAACTCCAGCGCGCCCTGCTGCAACTCGGTATAAACCGGCTCAGCTAAATCATCAATGCGAATATCGTTGGACATAATTCCTCTTGCACCTACTAACAGTATTTTTTCTTAAAAAAGGCTACTTCCAAATGCTAACGGCCAATCAAAATCCCCTGTTGCTCCGCCAACGTGAACAAGATATCAATGCGGCAATGCTTACCAATAAACAGCAGCGTTGCAGTATTTGGTTTGATCAGCTTATATTTAATACGTCCGTATTATTTAATACCATCGTATTAATAATGTCAAGTTTTTTTTAGACTGTGCTAGCAGACCCGGGGTCAGCGTTTGTTTTGGTCCGTGGAGGCTAGCAAGTCCTGGTACTACCGATAGGCATGCTGCCAGATCAACGAGGCAGTGGCGTGGCCTTTCTAAAGATCAATAGCCGACTGAGATAGGGGTCATCTTCGTCGACCTCCTCTTTACCCACCTGGTTCACAAGGCCGGATTCAACTCAAGCATGGCACCACCGGCGCAGTGACGTTAATGCAGCGCTTCTGTTTTCAAATCGCTGATTATCGGGCCAAATAAAATAGTATTGGAAGTCGTGCTATTTCTAGGAGAAGATTGCGCCCCCTGTTATCACCGTTCTGATCGCCATGTCCGACGACCCTGTCAATGATCCCGTCCAGCAAATTCTGGCCGCTGCCAAACAGTGTTATCTGCAAGATGGCATCAGCAAAACCGGTATGAAGGAAGTGGCGCAAACCGCGGACGTGGCGCGCTCTACCCTGTACCGCTATTTTTCCAGCAAGGATGAGGTCCTGGTGGCAGTGATCAAGCAGGAGATGGAGGCTGCCAACCTGAGCATTACGCGCCAGCTGCAAAAATACCAGCTGCCCGCCGATATCGTTGTTGAAGGTTTGATGCTGGCGTTGAAAGAAATTCCCGAACGCCCGCTATTGCAGGCGGTGTTCGCGTCCGACGAGGATTCAATGGCCCGGCGGGTAGTCTGGAGCTCGGATCTTATCATCGACTTTGGCGAACAACTGCTCAAGCATGTCATCCAGCCCGCATTGGAGTTACACCTGCTGCAAGACCGGGTAAAGCCGGAAATTATGGTGGAGTGGATTTACCGTGTGCTCCTTTCCTTCCTGACTTTACCCAGCAACTGGATTAAAACCGACAAGGAACTACGCGCTACGCTGCACGCTCTTCTGGTACCGGTGCTGCTTCGTCAGTGACGGCGCTGCTAGCATACTGCATCACTTCGTGAGCGCAGTTGTAACCGGGCAGGAAGGTGACCCCTGGCCCTGGGTGGCAGCACGCGCCACACAGGAACAGGTTGGCGATAGGTGTCACGTGTCCGGTCCCTTCCACCAGGCAGCGCTCCCCCATCATTTGTTCCGGGTGCAGAGAGCCGTGGGTCCAATCGCCATTGGTGGCACCATGCATACTCTCAAAGTGATCCGATGAAAAAATCGCCTGGTCGGTAATCAACGCCCGGAAGTTGGGCATATGCTCGCTGATATGATCAATGATGATTTCCGCGGCTCGATCACGCATCCTCCCGCGTAGGGATTTATCTGCCCCGCAAGGGAAATAGAAGCCATAGGCACTGGCGATATGGTAACCCTCGGGCGCCAGCGAGCTATCCATAACAGTGGGGATCTGGAAAGCCAGTGGTAATTTGGGAGGGAGTTCTCCCCTGGTGCAAGCCTCGTAACACGCCTGCATTTCCTTCGGATCCATCACCATCGCGCCGCCAAAGCGAGCCCCTTCAATCTGGTTGAGGGCATCCAACTCGGGGGCGTAATCGGGCAGCCCCTTGAGTTTGAACAACATATGGACATAGGCGCCATTATGGTTGGCGGCATCGACCTTGCGCTGGTACGGCTCTGCCAGGGGGTAGTCCGCTAGCAGGCCTTTGAAGGTGGCGGGCTTGTCCAGGTTAGACAGGATGATGTTGGCGTAGAGTCGTTCGCCGTTTTTCAGTTCGACGCCGATGGCGCGATTATCCTCCACCAGGATGCGGCTAACCTGCTGCTTTACTCTCACTTCACCACCAAGAGCTTCAATTTGCCGCTGCAGGGATTCTGACAGTTTACCCATGCCACCCTTGACCCGCTGCATCAACCCTTCGGAACCCTCCTGGGCCAGTGTATAAATCAGGCACAGTCCTGAGCCCTGGGTGTAAGGGCCCTTATAAGTGCCCTGTACCGCGGCAAAAGCCATAGTGCTGCGCAGTTCTTTGTGTTTCTCTTCGTCGGGGAAAAACTTGTCGATGATCTCCATCGCTGAGCCCTTCAGGGCCAGTTCCAGCTGTGCTCTCTGTTTAGCCGTCGGGGCCGAGGTAATCAGTTCTTCGAGATTTCTCGGCGCTCGACGGGCAGTAAAGCGATCCAGCACCTGGGCGGGATATTTGCAAAAGGCCAATAGGCGGATAAAGCCGACCATGGCGGAAAAGCCAAAGGTTTTCAGGACATTAACGGCGAGCCTGGCCGGGTTCTTGTAAAAGAGCAAGGGGCGGTTGTTGACACCACAGAGATTGACGGACATCACGGGCAGGGGAATCACCTCGACACCGTTGGCCTCAAAGTCAAAATAGTCCTTGATCTCTTTGGACAAGGGGAAGAAGCAGCTGGCGCCCACTTCATTCTTGCAACCTTTGAGAATTTCGCGGGTACCGCCCATGCCACCAATATAGTTGTTTTTCTCCAATACCAGCACCGAGCGGCCGTTACGGGCTAACACGGTCGCCGCAGCCAGACCGTTGTGACCACCGCCTACAATAATGGCGTCATACTGGCTGGCCTGTTCGGTGTTTGACGTCCTGGAATCAATCATAGTAGCTTTACCCCAAAAAGGAGAACTGTCATAATGGTGTGATATCGGACATATTATAAAAACTGTCCGATAGCGGCAAGTTACTTTTTTTTCATTACATTCTCTTCCTGAGGCTCCCTTCCTAACGCTCTCTTCATAATAGGGGCTGAAGATAAGGTGCAGACACCGCAGGCGCAAATCGTGCCTTTCGCTGAGCTGGCCAGCTGAGGTCGAGTGTTGCTTTCGAGCACTAGTAGCAAGGGTTTAACATGACTCTCGCCACCCAACAACTACAACGTTTACCCCTACCTGTTCGCGCCCTGAATAGCGCCGGGCGGGTCGCGAATCAACTGGGCAATCATTTTCTGTACGGCGATGATGCCGGCATGCTGGACTGGCAGGCCGTCCAGCACTCAGGCACCGAGTACCTCATCCAGCCATTCACCGAGCGCCAACCTTTCGATGGAGTCGATACAGCGCCGGTGGATTTCCGGCATGACTTCATCCATATCCTCAGTCATGGCGCCGAAGCCCAGAGACACAATAATGGTCATCCAGGTCTGGAAGGAAAAGCCTCGATACTGGTGCCAGGTTTCGTCAAAGCCCAGCTTGACGCCGTTGTCGGCCAGTGCCGCCAGGTAGTATGTTACCAGGGCCTCTTCGTTGGCGGCGAGAATATCCGCCGGCAGGGAATCGGTCAGAAAGTACTGCACATCGCGAATGCCCTTGGCCCATTGGGCGGCCTGCCAGTCCAGCATGCCGGCATCATCTCCGTACAGAAAATGATTGCCCAGGTGGCTGTCGCCGTGAACCAGGGTCAGGGGCTCCCGCGTCCACCAGTCCACCAGCGTGTCCCAGTGATGCACCGCCTTTTTATACAGGCTGACATGTGCCGGTGTTAGCTGTAACCGCGGCTGTTTTTGACAGTTTGCCAATGCCAGCGTGGCCATCATGGGTGTGATGGCTCGCATCACCGGTGAGGTGAAGGGTTGCAGCGGCGTGGGCAACAGCTGTTCCCGCTCCGCCTCGCCGATGCCGTGGAATTCGGCGTGAATGCGGGCCAGGGTTTCCAGGCATTTCCTGGTTTTATCCAGCGAGGGTCCCCGCATCATTTCCGGGTTGGTGTGCAGCACAACCGTTGGATCATCGTGCAGGTTTTCCATCAGCATGATAAAGCGCGAGCCCTTGTTGGCCATGGCGTAGGCTGTGGGGGTGCGCACGGGCAGGCGTGGTGCCACATTGCGGTAAAACTGGCATTCCAGTTGCCAGGACATGATCACATTGAAGAACAGGCGCGTGGTCAGACTGGTGACGGGCATTTTGAGAAACATGGTCGCTGGCGGCGCTATTGCGCCGGCGTCGCCACTGTATTCCAGCGCCATCACCCGGTTGTTGCAGTTGCTGCTGATGGATTGTATATCCAGCAAGCGGGCGCTGCTGATACCGGGCAGTGTGCGGTATTCGCCCAGGCCATACTGGCTGAACAGCGGGTTGAGAAAATCCGGGCGGGCGACCAGCTCATCAGACAGGGGCAGTGCTGTGCCCGGCTGTAGGGCATCGAGGCCGTTCAGCAGCATACTTTTGCCGAGTTGTCTGGCGACCGCCAGGTTGTTGCTGAGGCTCATAGCTTCTCCGTTATCCCTTCGCTTGCGGCTGCCTGGCCGAGTTGCGGCTTAGTTCGACACGGCTTTCAAGGTTTCCAGGTTGTCTACCGCGGCGCTGCGGTCTCCTACATTTTTTTGGATGGTGAGTTGCAGCCTGTCACTCGGGATTCATAGGGCTGCTCTTGATGTGGAAATTGCACCCTGCCAAAATGGGACATACTATATAATATGTCCGATATGATCGCCAAGTGACAAACCGGTAACATTGCAGCGACAGCTGCGGCGGTGAACGGGTGCCGGTGGCAGCAGGAAACCTTGAGCAAGATGAGTGAGCTATTGGATTAAGCTAGCACCAAAATGCGCGCTTTTGGCAACTATCCGTCATTGCCATTCCCGCCGCTTAGTGTACCTCGTCAGGCGATGTACGCGCGCTCACGACGGTCGTTCCAGATCGGCCTTCAGAGCGACGAAAAAGCGGGCCGCTTCGCCGCCGGTCACCACCCGATGGTCGAAGGTGAGCGACAGCGGCAACATGCGCCGCACCGCGGGATGGCCCTGGTGGGCGACGACGCGGTCGCTGATACGGCCGGCACCGAGGATCGCCACCTGTGGCGGCACGACGATCAAGTTGGCGAAACGCCCGCCGATCATGCCGAAATTCGACAGTGTGATGCTCGCGCCCCTGAGCTCTTCGACCGGGATCGAACGCGCGGCGGCGTCGGAGCGCAGCCGGTCCAGCCCAGCGCGCAGGTCACGGGCGTCGCGCGCGCCGACATTGCGCAGAACCGGAACGATCAGGCCGCCCTCGGTGTCGACCGCGATACCGATGTCAATGCGACTGGCGAACCGCCGTTCGCCCGCCGCAGCATTGTACCAGACGTTCAGCGCGGGTTCGGCCTGACAGGCGGCGGCGATCGCGCGCAGCAAACGGATGGTCACGTCCTCGCCCGACACCCAATCGTGGATTTCGGCCTCCTCCGTCACAGCTGCCGGAACCACCTCTGCATGTGCCGCCGCCAGCCGCTGGGCCATGGCCCGGCGCATGCCGCGCAGCGCTTCGGCAGGGCCCGCCGCGGCCAGGCTCCTGGCGGCGCGCTCGACATCTGCCCGCGTGATCGTGCCACCGGGCCCGGAGGCCTGCACGATCTTGAGGTCGACCTCGAGCTTGCGGGCGAGCGCCCGCACCGCAGGAAGAGCCTGAACGGCCCCCGCCTGCGCCGGCTGCGCAATCGGTGCGGTCGGGGGTGCCTCGGTGTCCTCCTGTTCGAGCTCGCCGACCACAGTTCCGCTATCTTCCCCGGCGCCCTCTGCGAACTCGGCGAGCACGGCGCCCACCTTTACCAGGTCACCGGGGCTGCCGAACAGGCGGGTGATGCGGCCGCTCCAGGGGGACGGTACCTCGACCACGGCCTTATCGGTTTCGACCGACACCAGCGGTTGATCGGCAACAACATGGTCGCCCTCGGTGACGTGCCAGGAAGTGATCTCGGCCTCCTCGAGGCCTTCGCCGAAATCCGGCAGGTGGAATTGGCGCATGGCAACCTCCGGTAGGTTTCAGCCAAACTGACAGACCTGGCGCGCGGCGGTCACGATTCGCTCGACCGACGGCATGTAGTGCTGTTCAAGCCGCGACAGCGGGATAACCGTATCATAGCCGGTCACGCGCGCCACGGGGGCAAGCAGCGAGTTCAGCCCCCGCTCGGCGATCAGGGCGGCGATCTCGGCGCCAAAGCCGCCGGTGCGCGCCGCCTCGTGCACGATGACGCAGCGGCCGGTCTTGGCCACCGATGCGAGCACGGTCTGCTCGTCATAGGGCTTGAGGGTGGCGAGATCGATCACCTCGGCACCGAAGCCGTCATCGGCCAGCACCTCTGCGGCCGCCAGCGTCTCCTTCACCATCGCACCCCAGCTGATCAGTGTGACATCCGAGCCCTCAAGGAGCACGAACGCAACGTCGAGCGGCAGGGCTTCGCCGCTGTCCTCGACCTCGCCCCGTGCCGTACGGTAGAGCCGCGTAGGCTCGATAAACACCACCGGGTCCGGGTCGCGGATCGCCGCCAGTAGAAGCCCGTACGCACGCTCCGGCGACGACGGGAAGACCACGCGCAGGCCCGGAATGTGGGCCAGCATGGCCTCAATGCTCTCCGAGTGGTGCTCGGGGGCGTGGATGCCGGCGCCGGAAGGCGTGCGCAGGACCATCGGGCAGGTGATCCGCCCCTGGGTGCGGTTTCTGAGCCGCGAGGCGTGGTTCACCAGCTGGTCGAGGCAGGGGTAGATGAAGCCCATGAACTGGATCTCGCCGACCGGTCTGAGGCCCTGCGCCGACATGCCGACGCAGAGGCCGCTGATCAGGAGCTCCGCAAGCGGCGTGTCGATGACCCGTCCGGGCCCGAAGCGTTCTTGCAGGCCGGCAGTGGCGCGGAAGACACCGCCGTTCACGCCGACATCCTCGCCCAGCACCACCACCTCGGGATCGTCCTGCATGGCGCGGGCAAGTGCCAGGTTGATGGCCTCGACCAGGGTCACCTCAGGCATCGGAATCTCCCCTGACCTCGTCGCGCTGCCAGGCATAGGCGCCCGGCAGTTCGCCGTAGAGATGATCGAACATGGTCTCGGGGGCTCGCGGCGCGGTTGCCAGATAGCCGGCGACCCCCGCCTCGATCTTCTCCTGGCACTCGGCGGCAAGCCGCTCCTCCTCGGTCTTGCCCCACGCGCCCCGGGCGACGAGAAAGGCCCGCAGGCGCGCGATCGGCTCGTCCTTCCAATGCTCCTGGACCTCCTCTGGCGGACGATAGCGGGCGGCGTCATCTGCCGTCGTGTGGTCACCGAGCCGATAGGTGAGCGCCTCGATGAGCCTGGGTCCCTGGCCGTCGCGGGCGGCCTCGATTGCCGCCTCGGCCGCCGCGCGCACGGCGATAACGTCGTTGCCGTCTACCTGCTCGCCGGGAAAACCCGCGGCAATCGCCTTTTGCGCCAACGTCTCGGACGCCGTCTGCCGCGCTAGCGGCACCGAAATCGCCCACTGATTGTTGTTGGCAACGAACACGAGCGGCAGCTTTTCAACCCCGGCAAAGTTCATCGCTTCCCACAGGTCTCCCTTCGAAGTCGCGCCGTCTCCGAACAGACAGACCGCAACCCGAGGCTCCTGCCTCAGCTTGAACGCATAGGCGACACCGGCGGCATGCGGCGCCTGCGATCCGACCGGGATGCAGTACGGGAAGTCATGCGCCGGTCCGGAGGAGCTGTTGCCGCTCTCATCGCCCCCCCAGTAGAGCAGAATGTCCTCGATCCTGGCCCCGCGCCAGAGCAGTGCTCCGTTTTCCCGATAGGACGGCAGCAGCACGTCCTCCGGGCGCATGGCGCTGGCGATGCCGACCGAGACCGCCTCCTGCCCGAGAGAGACCGCATAGGTGCCGAGCCGCCCGGTGCGCTGGAGCGCAACCGCCTTCAGGTCAAAGCTGCGGGTCAGCACCATCGCACGGAGCAGAGAGATCAGTAGACTGGTGTCGGCTGCAAAGTCTGGCAACCCGCCAGGGGTGCTGCCATCGGCGGCTAGATAGCAGCGTCTGCGCACGGAGAATTGTGCGATCACGGGAAGGTCTTCGTCCGTCGTCGGCGTTCTATCCATTGTCGTCAGGCTCCAGTCTCAAATATGCTCACCACAGCGGCTTACTAAAGTTCTCGGTAAAAGATGAGAACATCAGGTTGAA
>JAPUKZ010000238.1 GCA_027295405.1 Gammaproteobacteria bacterium | reverse complement strand
TTCGGCAGTTGCAATCCATAGCCGGTCGCCTCGCGGAACTGGTTCCGCCGCAGCCCCCGGCCCTGCTGCACGGCGACCTCTGGCGGGGGAATGTGCTGTTCAACGCCAGCGGCACTGCCCAGTTGATTGACCCCGCGTGCTATTGGGGCTGGCCGGAAGCCGAGTTGGGGATGACCACGCTGTTCGGTTAATTCGACCCCGGCTTTTATGAAGCCTACGCGGAAAATACGTCGCTGCAACCAGGTTGGCGGGAGCGTCTGCCCCTGTACAACCTCTATCATCTTCTCAACCATCTCAACCTGTTCGGCTCAAGTTACCACGCTCAAGTCAGGGCGATCCTCTCCCGCTACGGTTGATAAACCGGTGCCCAGTAGCAACACCAGCATGACCGGGCCCCAGGCCCAGGAATTGATGGTTTGGATAATCTCTGTCATTGTTTTTCCAGTTATTGTTGTGTAGACAGCTGAAAGTGACCGCGCTGTGGGAACAATCCGAAAATGCCCCCGGTGTGGATGAACACAATATCGCGACAGCCGGCAAAGCGGCCGCGGGCCAGTTCCTGCAACAGTCCGTGAAACGCTTTACCTGTGTAGACCGGATCCAGTATCACGCCTTCGAGACTGGCCAGCCGTTGAATGGTCTGGTAGACCGGCGCCTCGGCTCGGCCGTAGCCGGGACCGACATGACCGTCGATAACGCGAATCTCGAGCTCGGGGGCGGGACGATCGGCGCTGTAACGTCGCTGCCAGTCAGCAACGTCACTGGCCACCTTGTTCAGAAACCAGGCTTCGTCATCACAGACGTTGATGCCCCAGACATCCATGGGCACCGGGTGCAGCGCCGCACCCAGGGTCAGCCCGGCCTGGGTGCCCCCGGAACCTGAGGCGCAGACCACCTGAGCATGCTCAATCCCGGCCGCGCAGAAGTCCCTGGCCAACTCTTCTGCCGCAGCGATATAGCCCCAGATGCCGATGCCATCACTGGCGCCGATAGGAATACAAAACACCTTGTGGCCGAGTTTTTCGTAGTGTTCCTGCCAGTGCTGGTAGAGAAGCTCAAGTTCGGCGGTAAATTGTCGGCGTGGATAGCAACTCACGACCGCACCCGCCAGATAGTCCAGCAACAAATTGCCATCCGGAACCTCATCGGGCTCACCGCGCAGGATCAGATGCACCTTCAATCCCAGTTGGGCGCCAACCAGCGCCGTGACCCGGCAGTGGTTCGACTGTACGCCACCACAAGTGATCAGGGTGTCACAACCCGCCGCCTGTGCTGCGGCAGTAACAAACTCGAGTTTTCTCAGCTTGTTACCGCTAAGGGCGGCTCCGGTAAGATCATCCCGCTTTATCCAGAGCCTGTGCTCGCCGCCCAACTCGTCCGAGAGTCGCTGCAAGGGTTGCAGCGGGGTAGGCAGTTGTGCCAGAGACAGACGCGCCGGATAGACAAGGTCCATGTCAGATGGATTTCAGGGTTCCCTTGGGCAACACGGCATTGATGTGACTGCGCTGAAATTTGAGTTCCACATTTTCCGCCACCCGCAGGACCACAAAATTGTCCTCCAGTTTAACAATTTTTCCCAATATGCCACCGGTCGTAACCACCTCATCGCCCTTGTTCAGGGCTGACACCATATTTGTATGCTCCTTCTGGCGCTTGCGCTGCGGCCGTATGGCAATAAAGTAAAACAGGACAAACAGTCCGACCAGGAAAAAAATCTGAAACATTTCCCCGCCCTGTGACGGCTGGCTTGCAGCCTGGGCGTGGGCGTTGGCTATAAAGAAGCTCATTGAGGTTACCCGGTAAAATGGCCGGCTAATGTATCAGGGCTGAATGTCCCAATCAAATTTCATAATCTGTGGCGAGTGATCGGAAAAGCGCTGCTTCTTGTATATGCCCGCCGCTACCACTCGATCCCGCAAGCCGGGGGTGATGAGCTGATAGTCAAGCCGCCAGCCCACGTTCTTGGCCCAGGCCTGGCCCCGATTGGACCACCAGGTGTACTGGTCCGGCTCCTGGTTGACCACCCGAAAGGAGTCGATAAAACCCAACTCATCGAAGATACGATCCAGCCAGGCCCGTTCTTCCGGCAGAAAACCGGAGTTCTTGCGATTGGCACGCCAGTTTTTCAGGTCAATCTCCTTGTGGCAGATGTTCCAGTCGGCACAAATCACGAATTGGCGGCGCTTGCGGCGCAGGCAACGCAGGTGCTCAAAGAGTAAGTCCATGAACCGGTATTTCTTCTGCAGCGCTGCTTCGCCGCTGGTGCCCGACGGCAAGTAGAGGGAGATTACGCTGAATTTCTCGTAATCTGCCTGCAGGTAGCGGCCCTCGGAGTCGGCCGGATCCCAACCCAGTGAATCGATGAGCTTGCGCGGTTTTTGGCGACTGTAGATCGCGGTTCCGCTATAGCCCTTCTTCTGGGCATCGTTGTAAAATGTGTGGTAACCCAATGGATAGAACGCCTCACTTTCCAGCTGGTGCTCCTGCGCCTTGGTCTCCTGGAGACAGACCACATCTGCATCCTGCTGCGCCAGCCAGTCGAAGAACCCCTTGCGCTCCGCCGAGCGGATACCATTGGCGTTGAAGGAGATGATTTTGGCCATTTCGAATTCCTTTGAGCACGGACAAAGCGCGCCATCATACGCGATACAAAAGTTGGGGTCATCCAAAGGAACTTTAGTTGCGTATAAGACTCAAACTACTACAGTGGACTAACTGCTAACATTTGTAATCTGGCTGTGCCTATTTATAATCAGACTGCTCGTTATTCAACTCAGGAATTTTGTCCCGCAAGGATGAAACCGGCAGTTTACCGCGCGCAAGGAGCGAGGACGTAAACCCACTATCAGGTGCTAGCTTTATGAGTAAAACTACAGATAATGCCCACCTCGTCTATAAACTGTCCAACAACTTCAGCCGCTTGCTGCTGGAGTTTGGCAAGGATTACGAGCGCCGTATCCTGGAAAAACTACAGCGTCGCGGCCACCCCCTGGTTCGCCCGTCACACTCCTCGGTTTTTTCCAATCTGGGGCTGGGTGCAGTACGGGTTACCGAACTCGCGGAACGCGCGCTAGTCACCCAACAGGCGATGGGTAAAATCCTCAAGGAACTGGAGCGTATCGGCTACATTGTGCGCGATATCGACGGCAGTGATCGGCGCGCCAAGAAAATCCGGCTGACCGAGCGCGGCGTGCAGTTGGTCAAGGACAGTATGGAGATCGTGGCCGAAGTGCGGCAGCACTACGCCAAGCAAGTAGGTGCAGCGGAGCTCGACGATCTGGAAGCGCAGCTGGCGCGCTGTGTCAGCAGAATCGATCTCGAGTACCTGCCGGAATCCTGGGTGGACCCGGAAATGGCCGCCTAGCCGGCGGTCTGCCCCCCGTCTATCGGGAAGGCCGTACCGGTCACAAAGCGAGCGTCGGCGGAGGCGAGATAGAGAATCGCCGTGGCGATCTCCTCGGGCTCCGCCGAGTCTATCAAGGGAAACAAACGTTCGACCAGCTTACCGTCCACATTGTCCGGCAGGGAGAAATTGTGTGCCAGTGGCGTATTGACCCCACCCGGACACACCGCATTGACGCGTACACCGCGGGCCGCGAACTCCAGTGCCAGTGACTTGGATAACATCACCACGGCGCCCTTGGTGGCACAGTAGCTAGCCTGATAAGCCTGCCCGACCAGACCGGCCGATGAGGCCATATTGACGATATTGCCCCCGCTCTTGAGCAGCTCCGGCATGGCGGCCTGGCAGGTATAGAAAACCGCCGACAAGTTGACCGCCAACATGTTTTGCCAGTCAGACTCGCTGAAGTCAGCGAAATGTCGGGATTGGGCGAATCCGGCAATATTGCACAGCACATCCAGCCCACCCAATTGATCGCCGCAAGCGTCTATCAGTGCGAAACAATTCTCGCGCTTGTTGGCATCGAAGCGCCGGGGCGATAGTTGTTCCCCTGCAGATCCTGCCATCGCCACAGTTTCCTGCAGACCGGCCTCGTTGATATCGGCAATCAACACAGCTGCGCCTTCAGCGACGAACGCCAAGGCTGTAGCGCGACCGATACCGGACGCCGCGCCAGTGACCAACACCCGCTTACCCTCAAATCTCATTTCTTCCATACTCCTGCTATCAGTCACCCCAGCGATACAGCCAGGCAATGCCGTAGGTTTCAAAGCCGTTGCCTACGGTGGTGAAATCGATCGCAGGGACATTGTAGGCCAGACCCATCTCCTCCGGACCAATGGATGCCTTGTAGCCGTTGGGGGTCGGTGCGGTGTACAACTCAATCATAATCGCAGCCCTATAAGCCCATAAAGTCAGGAGCGTTGAACACATAACTCCGCTCTTCTACTCGTTCGCACAACCGCCAGCCCTGCTCCGTGCGCAGATACTTGTCCAGGTACCACAAACCGCACATGAACAACTGGGTACCACCGTCGGGCAGATTTATCTCCTGTGGATTAAAGCACATCACCCGCCCCGTGGCCTCGTCGCCATCGATCTCAATCTGGATATTGGCATTCAGATGCTGGTGATTGGGGAACAACGACCGTGTCATTGCCTGTTTCAGAAAACTGATGGTGTCCTCGAGATTGCCGACGCTGCCCCCAAACACACTGTAATCAATATGGGCGTCGGCGGTGAATACATCTGTGCGCAGGGCATCGAAGTCCTTGCAGTCAATGAGCTGGGCATAGCGATAGCACAGGTCCTGTATCTCAAAACGGTCAGAAATTTCCTGCTGGGATAGCATACGGGTTCTCCTAGAATTACAGGGGTTAGTGAGGTGCTGCTGATAAATCTGATCCGGGTACTCAAACAGTAGCGGATCCAAGCGCGGTTCCAGCTCAGGTTCTACAGATTCATAGGCGGCGCGCATGCTCCCCGGTAAGTACCAGGCGCGGGCCGGGCAAGTTTCGCGCCTCCGCAACCGTTTTGTATTCCATAGCTTCTCTCAAATAGCGTACTTGAACCCACACAGCTGTTCACTGATATCCCATAGCTGCCGCGCCGCCGCAGCGTCGGCCCGCATCTGCGCCGAGGCCTGCCCAATGCCGCCGCTGGCACCGGTAATCAGGATATGCTTGCCGCTCACCCCCACGACCATCAAGTCCAGGTCAGCACAATTTTCCCGATATGTTCGCTGGCTTCCATGATTCGATGGGCCTGGGCAACCTCAACCGCGGGCAAACTGGCATGGATGACCGGCTTGACTAAGCCCTGCTCCACCCAGGGCCATACTTTTTCCCGCACACTCGCCGTCAGGGCAGCCTTGAACGCACTTTCGCGTGCCCGCAGGGTAGAACCGGTCAGGGTCAGACGCTTGAGCATTACCGGCAGCATATTCATTTCCGCCTTCGAACCCTGCAGGTAAGCGATATTGACAATGCGGCCATCCACAGCCGCCAGCAGGACATTCCGCTGCAGGTAATCACCGCCAACCATATCCAGAATCACATCGACACCACGGCCACCGGTTTCTTCCAGCAACACCTCGACATAATCCTGCTGCCGATAGTTGATAGCAACGTCCGCGCCCAGTTCCCGGCAAAAACTGGCTTTTTCATCACTCCCGACCGTGGTGTAGACGGGACAGCCAACTTGTTTGATCAGTTGTATGGCGGTAGTGCCAATACCACTCGCCCCACCGTGCACCAAAAAGGACTCGCCGTGCTGTAAACCGGCCCGATCGATGACGTTTGACCAGACCGTCAGTAGGGTCTCAGGCAAGGCAGCCGCCTGCAGGGGGCTGAGCGCCACCGGGATGGGAAGACATTCTTCGGCGGCTGCCAGCACATGGTCGGCATACCCGCCTCCGCTCAACAACGCGCAGACTGAATCGCCCAACCGCCAGCGGCTTACCGCCTCACCCACGGCAATAATTTCACCGGCAGCCTCCAGCCCCGGTATCGGCGAGGCGCCGGGTGGGGGCGGGTAAAAACCCTGGCGCTGGATGATATCGGCACGGTTCACCCCTGAGGCAGCAACTTTGATCAACACCTCACCCGGACCGGGTTCCGGTGTGGGCCCTTCAGCCATCTGCAGGACTTCGGGTCCGCCGGGCTCCGAGATATCGATATATCGCATAGCCCCAGTGTAGCCTCAGGATTCGACTACGTCGAAAGCAATCGGCATGGCTTTAATCCCATTGATGAAATTGGAACGCAGCCAGTTGATGTCGCCGGCAAAACGCGGATTGCGCACATACTTGAGAATCTCCTCAAATATTACCTTCAGCTCCAGTCGCGCCAGGTGGGAACCCAGACAAAAATGCTCGCCGATACCGAAGGCGCGGTGCCCGTTGCGGACATCCTCGCGCTGGGCGCGGGTGATATCGAAAGTATCGCCGTCGCTGAAGACCGCCTCATCGGCACTGGCTGCACCGTAGTATATTTGTATCTTGTCGCCGGCCCGGATGAATTGACCGTTTATTTCCACATCTTCGGTGGCAGTGCGACGAAACGCGATCACTGCCGGGTTGTAACGCAGGAATTCCTCGATGGCGCCTTCCAGCAGTTCCGGATCATCCACCAGCATCTGGTATTGTTGCGGATGCTCGATCAACAAACGCATGCCGTGGCTGGTGATAGTGCGGGTCGTTTCATTGCCGGCGACGATCAGCAGCAGGAAAAAATGACAGAACTCTTCATCGGTGAGCGGTTCATCTTCAACGGTGCCGGTCAGCAGGATATTGACAATATCATCCCTGGGGTTGACCCGGTGCTCGGTGGCCAATTCCTGGGCCAGGAAAAACATCTCCGCCATGGCCATGGTGCCGTCTTCTTCCGTGGTGGTGAGTTCCGGGTCATCCATGCCGATCATGATATTGGTCAGTTCAAACAGGCGCTTGCGCTTGTCCAGTGGAACGCCCATCAACTCACAGATGGCGATCAGCGGCAGCTCGGCGGCGATGTCCTCCACGAATTCGCACTGCCCTCCTTCTATGGCCCTGGCCACAATGTCACGCGCAACCTCCTCGAATCGTTCAGTGTAAGAGTCAACATTCTTCGGGGTAAACGCACTGCGCACCAGGCGCCGGTACTTGAGATGGCGGGGGGGATCCATGTTGATCATCTGGTTACTCATGAGCTCGATCCGCTCCGGGTCCGACTCGTGCAGCAAGCAACTTTTCACTTCCGATGAGAATAACCGTGGGTTCTTGGAAATAAAATCCAGGTCCCTCCGCCTGGTCACAGCCCAGAAACCCACGCCCTGGACAGGATCCTCGTGCCAGTAGATCGGTTCTTCATTGCGCAGATAGGAAAACGCTTCCCGGGGCATACCGCCCTTATAGGTCTCGGGGGCAGTTAGATCGATATGCGGACAGCCTGACATGATTCACCTCATCGGTAATAAATCGGGAGCATCAGACTATAACCTATTAGTCTATAGTTTCAAGCCCCGAGCTGGTAAATGAGACAGCGATATCGGTACCCAGTTGCTCCAGTAATCGCGCCGAGCTACCAACACTCAGCTCCAGTTGCCGCGCCATCAAACAATAGCGGAACAAGGGGTAGTCCCGGTCCACCCCGGTACCCCCGTGCAGGTGCTGGGACGCCTGGCTGACCCGGTGGCAAACATCTCCGGTCCATATTTTTGCGATGGTCGTCGCCTGCTCTGCGTCCAACCCCAGGCTGAGCAGTGATACCGCCTCCTGGCTGACCAGTCGCAGACACTCGATATCGATATAACAGTCCGCAGCGCGGTGCCCCACGGCCTGGAAAGTCGCCACCGGCACGCCGAACTGCTCCCGCTGTGAGGTGTATTCGGCTGTCATCCGCAGCATGGCGTCACACAAGCCAGTCGCCATGGCGGCAATGGCGGCGCGGGTCAGCTGTTGCATCCACTGGACCAACTCCAGCGCCTGTTCACCCCGGGCAATGAGTACCGACTCTCCCAGTGCTACCGATTCCAGATCAAGTTGGTACTGCGGCTCACCCGCGGTACTGGCCTGCTCTTTCAGTGTCAGGCCCGGGCTGGACAGGGGCAACAGGAATACCAGAAGTTCATCCTCTGCCTGCGCTGTTATCAGGCACTGTTCAGCCTGTTGCGCGTAGGGTACGCAGTGTTTGCTGCCAGACAACACCCAGCCAGCTCCCGCGGCAGTGGCACCGGTGTATGGCCGGGCCGGGTCCTCGTTGCCCGGTTCTATCAAGGCCGCAGTAATCAGGTGTTTCCCGTTGGCCAGCCCAGGCAAACAGGCATGTTTCTGAGCCTCGGAGCCAAACCGTTGCAGGGGCAGCGCCGCAGTAACCAGTGCTGGAATTACGGGTACCGCCGCCACCGTGCGTCCCACTTCTTCCAGCAACAGGGCCAGGGTTTCAAAATTAAAGCCCATCCCGCCGCGCTCGGAATCCAGGGCAACACCCAGCAGCCCGGCATCCGCCAGATCCTGCCAGAGCTTCTCATCAAAGCGAATCTCCTGCGCATCGATCTGTTGCTGGCGCTCATTGCCGGTCTGGTCACCCAGAATCTGCCGGGCCAGTGCCCGCACTTCCAGTTGTTCTTCACTATAGGAAAAATCCATGGCCTGCTCCTAAAGTCATCAACCACCCAGGTTAGAGTCATCAACCGCCCAGGTAAGAGTCATCAACCACCCAGGTAAGAGTCCTGTAACAGATAAACTAGCGACCACGGGGCATCGACAGCCCCGCCGCGGAAATAATGTCGCGCTGCACCTCGTTGGCACCGCCACCGAAGGTCAGGATTGAACCCACCCGATAGCGGTGTTCAAGCTTGCCCTTGAGAATCGCGCCCTGGCTGTCCTGTTTGAGGGTTCCGGCCTGCCCCAATACTTCCAGCAGCAGGCGGTAGATCTCCACAAAAAACTCGGTTCCGTAGACTTTGGCCACAGAAGCCTCAGCCATGCCGAGCTGGTCCTGGTCGATGGCCCAGGCCTGTTTCAGACACATCAGGCGCAGTGCCTCCAAACCCACTTTGGCCCGCGCCAGGTTGTGTTGAATCCAACCCTGCTCCAGCAGTGGGCGCTCATCGCGGTCCATTGTCGCCGCCGCCCAGCCGGCAGTTTCTGTGTACAGGGCTTCAATCATGCCGTGATTGACCAATGACAGGCGTTCCCGGTTGAGCTGGCCAGTGATCAGCTGCCAGCCCTTGTTCACTTCGCCTACCCGGTATTTGTCTGGCAGGCGCACATCCTCGTAGAAGGTCGCATTGGTGCGGGTACCCAGGGTCCAGACCGGGTTACAGCTGTAGCCGGCAATATCCGTTGGCACCAGGAACATGGTCAAGCCCTTGTGTTTCTTGTCCGCATCGGGGTCAGTACGCGCCGCCAGCCAGATGTAATCAGCAAAATTGGCCAGGCTGGTCCACATTTTCTGGCCATTGATGACCCAATCCTCACCGTCGCGCACGGCGCGGGTTTTCAGGCTGGCCAAATCAGTGCCCGCTGCAGGTTCGGAATAACCAATGGCGATCACCGTTTCACCCTGCAGAATACCCTTGACCACCGCCTCGCGGATCTCGTCATTGGCGTACTCTGCCAGTACCGGACCGATGGCCTCGGTGGTCAGAAAGGGATAGGGAAAGGTCGAGCGCATGACCTCATCGGTAAAAATGTACTGCTCCAGTGCCGATGCATCCTGCCCGCCCAGCTCACTGGGCCAGCTCATGCTGATCCAGCCGTCTTTTCCCATCTGCGCAAACTGTTTGCGAAATTCCGGCCCGCCACCTTCAAAAAAGTCCGGGTTCTTTTTTTCTTCAAGCAATGCGGGGGTCATGCGTTCGCGCATGTACTCACGCACCCGCAGGCGCAGGGCTTTCTGGTTTTCTGTGTACTCAATATACATTTATACCTCTATGGGTGCCTCTTCCCGATCGTGGTCGCCCGGGCGCAAGCGCTGGTGCAACCCGTAAAACGGGGTGTTATGCGCAGGCAGCACCAGGGCATCCGCCGGCAAATGCTCCAGAAAATGCTGGTGGGAAGCCAACCATTGCCACAGCGGATTGCCCTCGGGTTCACTGGGGCTGACACTGACATTGGAGGTGATGCGGGGAATCACCTGATCACCGGAAATCAGGACATTCAGTGCCGCACTGTAAAGGCAGGCTTGCTCGGGCGAATGCCCCCGACACACCATTACGCGCCAGCGCACACCACCAATGGTGAGATAGTCAGAATCTTCCAGCAAATAGAGGTTGATGTGGTCCAGCCTCATCGGCAGCGGCATGCGCAGCCATTTGATACCCGGCGCCACTTCAATAAGCTCGGCTGGCTCGGGGACCCGGTCGAAGGGGTAGCGCAAATCAGACATGCAGTTCTCTTCGCTCGCAGTGAGCGGCTATTGTAGCGCATCCCCGGTGGCGTGCCGGGCGGCTAACCAGGCAAAGGTCATGGCGGGGCCAATAGTTGAACCGGCCCCTGGATAGCTGTTCCCCATAACCGAACCCGAACAATTGCCTGCGGCATAGAGACCGGTGATGGTTTGATCCTGCTGGTCGAGAACCCGCCCCCAGGCATCCGCTTTCAGGCCACCCTTGGTACCCAGGTCACCGGCCAGAATTTCGATGGCGTAAAAAGGTCCCTGCGCCAGCGCTGCCAGATTGGGATTGGGGGAAACTGCAGGGTCACTGTAGTAGCGGTCGTGCAAACTGTCACCACGCCCAAAATCCAGATCCCTGCCGCTGGCCGCAAAGCCGTTGACGCGTGCCACAGTAGCCTCCAGGCCATCCGCGTCGATACCGAGCTGTTCCGCCAACTCCCGCAGGGTAGCCGCGCGGCGCAGGAAATTCATGCGCTTGAGATCGGCGGGTATCATTTCATCCGGCATCGCCTTGGCGGGCCCGATAGGTCCTATGGGGTATTTACGGCGGTATGTGGCATCGAACACCATGTAACAGGGAACACTGGCAGCCGACCCGCTATGAGCCTCAAATTGCCCCTTGGTCACATCCTCATAGGGAGCCGCCTCGTTGGTGAAACGCTGCCCCGCCTGATTGACAAATATGGAGCCGGGCATGGATTTGCCGGCGATCAGTGCATCGGCGCGGCCATCGGGCATCTTGTAGGTCGGCGTCCACCAGGCGCAGTGCATGAACTCCACTGCCGCTCCTACCGCCTGCCCGGCGAGAATAGCATCGCCGGTGTTAGCGGGGTTACCTGCACTCCACCCCGGGCGCCAGGAATCCGGGTGGTACTGCTCGCGCATCTGCTGGTTATGGTCAAAGCCGCCCGCCGCCAGTAACACGCCCTTGCGGGCCTGCAGCCGCATTTTTGTCCCTTCTTTTTCCACCACGGCACCCGTGACCGCGCCGTCTGACACCACCAGTTCCAGCAATCGTGTATTCAGCCACAGGGGAATATTGCGCCGCATTACCGCGTAGCGCAGTTGGCCTCCCAGCGAACGCCCCAGTGTCATGCGGTTGTCCGGCCTGCCCTGCAGCCGCGAGGGAATATCGAGGTAGAACAAGACCAGCCGCTTGATCAGGAACAACCAGCTCTTCCAGTTGAAATTGACCAGGGCGCGGCCCTCCCGTGCCGTCACCGAAAAGCGTAGCACATCGCCCTGTTTGGAGCGGCGCTGAAGGTCGGCAAGGCCCCGCAGCCTGCGCGCCGAAAAGGGTTCCGGGTCCAGTGACCGCCCACCGCGCTTAGCGCCGGGCAGTTCGGGGTAGTAATCCATGTAGGTGGTGGCGGCTCCGTACCTCACATCACCCTGGGTTTCCAGGGTCTGCACCATTTCCGGAGCGTAGCGAATATAAGAACGCAGACGCCGCTCACACACTTCTCCGGCAGTCACCGCGTGCAGGTACTCCCAGGCTTCCGCTTCGGAATCCTCGATCCCGGCCGCTTTCATGAGGTGGTTGTTGGGGACCCAGATAACCCCACCAGACAGGGTGGTGCTACCGCCGTAGCGGTCGGTTTTTTCCAGGATCAGTACAGCGGCGCTCCGGTCATGAGCGGTGATGGCACCGGTCATACCCCCACCACCGCTGCCCACTACCAGAAAATCAGTGCTGTAATCCCAGTCGGACACCCGCGACTCTGCTGTCAAAAAACAGCGATTACACTAGTCGACCGGATAGCGAAAGTCCAGACTATGGCGCCTGCAGGCACGGGTCTTGCCACGAGTCGCACCACTATCAGGGAACTGGAGGCGGCGCATTGGCGGCATCACTACAATCCTTCGTGAAAGAGCTGGTTGTCCCATCCGCGCTGGTCAGGGTGACGGTTAATGTACCCTTGGAGCGTTGGACATTATCTTCCACTGCCTGGATACGTATTTCCATCTCGAAAGCGCCCGTCTGGGTTGTGTCCTCAACGGTTATGGACTCCGGCGATGTTATCACGCAAGCATCAGCACTAACCGAGAGGACGGCGCCTGCAGCCGGCACGTTATTGTAGAAATCCGAAACGTACATTGTGTAATTGACATCGGCGACGATGTCGGGAAAGTCGCCAACAACCTTGTTGTTGTTGTCCAGTATCACCGCTGTAAGAGTGCTATTCGACATGATCAGCTGGGTCGAGGCGCGCACATTGATCAACGCCCGCGAGCATGCACCCTGATCTGCCAGTTCCTGAGGACACAGGGTGCCATTGTAGATGCCATTGCCGTTGTCATAGACGCCATTTTCATTGAAATCGACGAAGGTTTCCTCAAGGCCACTGGCGCAAATACGGCCATCAACGGTGTCCTCAGGGGTGCAATTTGAGGCGCCGTCATATACCCCGTTTTCATTCATATCGAGAAAAGCTTCCGGCTTGTCATCATGAGCCTCGCCCAGGTCCCAGACGCCGTTACCATTCTCGTCATCAAAGCTCTCCTCACCTATAGCAGTAACCAATACGGTAGAACGCCGGCCGTGAATCGGCCCCAAATCATCCTTGCAGGGCAGCGTAATAGTACTGCTGGTGGGACAACTGCGGTTGTCGATTGTGGCTACCAGATCCTGGTTAAACAGCGGCAAACGTGGTGACTGGCTGGTCCAGTCGACGCTGCAGGCGCCACTTTCACCCTCCGTTTCGCAACTACTGGCGATGGAGCCGTACTCGGTTGTGAACAAAGCCGTGGTACCGCCGGGCACCGGATTGTTGAACTTGTCAGCCATACGAATATTGATCGCCGTGGTCACACCATCGAAGTCACCGCCGCCAACATTGTGCGTTCCTACAGACAGCGAAAACGAGTTCTGGTCCGGCAGACCGGTACTGACCACCAGTTTGTCGGAGACTGTCGCCAATTCGATCCCGTCGACGTCCAGGGTCGCATTGACTCGCACGGTGGTTGCGACATTGCCCGCCAGCACAAGCGCATTGGCGATCCCGTCCTCGTTGGTGGTCGCCGTATCATTTGTCAGTGACAGCCCACCTATAGTGGTAGACAGGCTGAAGACCACATCAATCCCCTGCACCGGCGAACCGGTAGCGTCCAGCACCCTGAACTGGACGGTAGAAGTTTCTTCCCGCCCTTCTCCTCCTGTTCCTTTCAATGCAAGAGACGTGGGTGTAGCGGATATAAACGCAATGGAGCCGATGTCGGCAGCCGCAATATTCAGCGTAACGTTGGCACTATTACTGGTACTTCCTACAATCGCCGCAGTGACCACGTCGGTGCCTATACAGCCGTCGGCAGTAAAGGTCACGGTGGCGATGCCGTTGACGGTGGTGGCAGAGGCAGCGAGTTGGGCGCTGGGTGGGGTCAGGTTGGCACAGCCACTGCCGAAAGAAACTTCGATCGCATTCGAGACCAGGTCGCCGTCACCATCGACTACTGCCACTTCCAGGATGGTGGATCCCGCTGCGGGCAGGTTGACAGCGCCGGCGCCTATCTCACCCAGAATAAAATCGCCACTCCCGTCGATCCGTCCAAGCGCAAGCTCTGCCTCACCGACCTGGAAATTCATGGAGGCGGAAAAGGGCTCGCCTCCAACGCTCGTGGTCACCGTCAAGGTACCGGCGCCTATGATCGGTCCGGCCTGTAAAAACAGCGTCGCCATACCGTTGCTGTCGGTCAGAGCGCTGCCACTTACCGGCTCAAAGCTACCCAGGGTCGTGGTCGCATTAACCACCACCTCAGAAACCGGCCCGTCGATAATATCTGTGACCAGAATATCGAGTCGCCCGGGATCAACCGTGGTGACATTCGTGGTGGGTTCACCGTTGCTGTTAGTCAGGGTCAGCTCTAGCGTCACCTCCGGTGGCGGCGTTTCCGAGCCGCCACCACTACCACCGCCAATAAAACCGGGACCGTCGGAACTGCCGCCTCCACAGGCGCCCAGCGCCAGCGTAAAAATCACAGTGAATAACAATCGATGCCTGGTGGGAAGCCCGCGATTTTCCATGGTATGTTTCCTGGGCCGACTGGATCGGCTCTCTAATGGGTCTGAATAAACACAGCCGCCAGAAGCACGACAATCCCCTTGCCGTCCTCCTAGCCACTTATAATAATTTGTATCTAGTTTACAGTCAGTTAGAAGATTTTCCTATGTTTTACTTGAATAAAAAAACGGGTATGATTGTCGGTTCACCTCGCGGAAATTTCCCACAACACCCCATTGCGCTCAAACCCCGGAGGAATGCTGTGCTTACCCCCGATAACTCCCTCAATTATTCCTGATCTTCCCCGTTACCATCCAACCGCGTCGGAGATAATTTTTCCCGGGTTTTTGCACCCAGGTCTTCCGATTGCTGCACCCCTCGGGTCAGTTTCAGCGGTTGATGGATGAAACCCGA
>JAPUKZ010000237.1 GCA_027295405.1 Gammaproteobacteria bacterium | reverse complement strand
TCAAGGGTCGCAGGTATTTCACCGCCTGAGCACTGGGGCAACAGGCTGAGAAAATAGCGCGCCTGTTCAAAAGCTTCCTGTTCGGTAGCCGCCAGGTTGTGCGCCACACCGCTCTGGCTGGTGTGCATTTGCGCACCCCCCAATTGCTCCGGCGTTGCCTGGATGCCCAGCGCTGCCTCCACCAGCGGCGGACCGGCGGTAAACATAGCTGTTCCCTCTACCATGATAATGAGGTCAGCAAACATTCCGGTGAGGGCGCCATGCCCCGCCGAGGTGCCCAGCACCAGGGTCACTACCGGCACCCGCCCTTTGAGATCCGCCACCAGTTGCAAGTCGTTGGGAGCCACCGGGTAGCGTTCGCTGCTATTGCCGGCCCGCTCACCGGCGCCGTCCAGCATCAATACCAGGGGTAGAGACTGCTCGCCGGCCAGCCGCACCAGGCGGGTGCGCTTGGCCGAATTGGGGTGCCCGATAGAGCCGCCCTTGACGGTAAAATCCTCTGCCAGAACAACGACTGACCGCCCCTGGACACGACCGGTCCCGCCGACCAGCCCGTCCGCGGGCACGGCGGCTTCTCCCCCCGGGTGATTGCCGCCGGCCAGGGCGCCAATTTCATTGAAACTGCCGGGGTCACAGAATTGCGCCACCCGTTCGCGCGCGGTCAGTCGATTGCGGCTGTGTTGACGGGCTATTTTTTCCTCGCCGCCCATGGCCTGGGCGGCGCTGTTACGTTGTTGCAACTGGGACAACAGGGATTCCCAGCCTTTTCGGTGATCACTGTGGGGCATTAAACCTAGTTCCTGGCCTGCTCGTGCAGGTGATTAAAGCTTGCCCAGTAGTCTTTTTCAGCGGCGGCGATAACTTCCAGCGCCTCTTCGCGGCCATAGACGAAGTCGACTTTTACATCGATCTCCTTGCCGGGTTGCAGCTTGTAGGTGCTGAAATAGTGTTGCAGGCGCTCGGTCTTGATCGCCGGCAGATCCGCTATGTCCTGCACATCTCCCCAGATGTTATCGCCCTCAAGTACGGCGACGATCTTGTCATCGGCTTCGCCGTCATCAATCATCTGGATACCGCCCAGCACACGGGCGTTGAGAAGGATGTCAGCGCGGGTGATATGGCGCTCGGAGAACACGCAGATGTCCAGCGGATCACCGTCAGCCACATCGGCGTGGGGGCAGCGTTTGGCCACTTCTTCGCCACAATAGGTGCGCGGAATAAAACCGTATAAGGCGGGGGGGCTGGACGTGGTGCGCTGGGGGCGGTCAACCATGAGGAAACCGGAGGCCTTGTCGACCTCGTACTTGACCACGTCCGCCGGGGTCATCTCTACATAGACCTGCACGATGTCATCCGCCGCACCGTCTCTGCGGGCGCGAAGGCCATGCCAGGGGTGTCGACGCCAGCGGTTAAAATCTCGATTGCTATACATAGTTTTTCCTGCTGTTTGCTGGGGTGAGGGCGCGCGTATTGTACGAAAATTCAGCTGATAAATCTCTCCAGGCTGGCGCGGGAGTCACAGTCCTCTATCGCCCGGTTAAGTCGCTCCATGGTGCGCATCACGTAGTTCACCGGCTGCCACTCACTGCCCATGGCCAGCGTTGTCACCGCGGCCAGCCAGACATAGGCCGCGTGCCATTGGTACTGTGTCCATAGGGAGTCAGTATCCACACTCGCATTGGTATGCCGTGACAGCTCCCGATAGTAGTACTCCAGCAGGTCTGCCTGGTGTCGCGATCGATCTTCCGGCTTGAGGCTGCCGGTCATGAAGTAGGCGACATCGCGCATACAGGAGGTGCGGCCGACGATAGCCCAGTCGAGGACGCCCGGGGTACGGCCACCCGGGGTACGGCCATCCGGGGTAGGGCCATCATAACTCTCGTCGTAGAACAGGTTGCCATCGTGCACGTCACCGTGCACCAGGGGAGGCGTACCCTCGGTCCAGAGCTGGTGAATGCCGGCGGCGTTCTCAAGATAGAAGTCACCCATGGCACGGAATACCGGTGGCATGGAGTCGGTGTACTGCTCCATGGCTCGCTCTACCAGCCTGGGCGCCATGGGATGAAAGCCCGGCGGCTCTACCCAGGCCAGGTCGCCGCTGAAACGAGGGCTGTCCCAGAACATGCCGTGCAATCGGGCAAACGCCGCCAGCACCTCGCGGATATACGCCATCGAGTAACGGCTGGATGAATTGCGAAAGCTGCAACCGGCATCGTCCAGGTTTTCCAGCAACATGATATAGCGGTCGCCGGCTTCATTGCTGTCTGCGAAATAGCAGCGCGGCACCCGGACCGGCACTTCTGCCGACAGGACCCGGTAAAACAACGCCTCCCGTCGACCCATGCCATTCTCGGTCACAAAGGCGCGCTGTTGCTCATCATCCGGTGGCAACTTTACAAACAGCCGCGGCGGACCCTGCACGCCTTCGGCATACTCCGGCGCAAGCAGGGCGCGACCGGTAGTACCACTGCTGGCAGTGTCCCGGGTAATCCCGGTCACCTGCACGCCGGGACATTGAGCAGACAGCGCCCCCGATAACCACTGGGGAGTGATCTCGGCAACGGTTAAAGGCAGGGTCATTCCCTGAGCCTGGCGACAACCGCCGCGGCCAGCTCATCGTCGGTCGGATCGGTGGGCATGGGGAAGGTGATGCGCTGCGTCAGGCCGGCGTACTTCTCCCTCAGCACCGCCGCGATCTCGTCATAGGTGCCGCGCGGCACCAACTTCTCCAGCATCTCGTCGGTGAGCACATCCGCCATCGCCGCCCAATTTCCTGCGCGGGTTAAATCCAGCAATTGCTGGCCGGCATCCCGGTAGCCGAACAACTCCAGGCTGGGCCAGTAGGCGGGGGTTGAGTAAAGAAAGCCGAGCATGTTGCGTTGCTTCTCCCACTCCGCCGCCACCGCGGCGGCATCCCGGCCCGTTGCCAGCAGTGGCCCGAGGATTAGTTTGAAGTCTTTGCCATCGCGACCGGCCTGTTCGAATCCCGCCTGCAAACGGGGCAGGCAGACCTCGCGGATATACTCAGGCGGTGTGTTGGTGGGATGGGTAATCATGCCGTCTGCCACCCGGGCGACCATGCGGGTCATATCCGGTCCCACCGCGCCGCACAGGAGCGGAATATCCGGGTGCTCGATCGGACCCGGGTTGAAGAAGGGCTGCAACCGGGTGAACTGGTAGTGCTCGCCGACAAAGT
>JAPUKZ010000236.1 GCA_027295405.1 Gammaproteobacteria bacterium | reverse complement strand
TCGGTTTTGAAGCGCTTGGAAAATTCTACCAGTTGCCACAAATCTGACATGGCTTCGCCCGGGGCATCTACCATTTGATGCCAGAACTGAGTACGGCGTTCAGCGTTGCCGTAGGCTCCCTCTTTTTCCACCCACATGGCCGAGGGTAGAATCAAATCGGCGGCCTGTGCCGTCACAGTAGGGTAGACATCGGAAACGACAATAAAATTATCCGGGTTGCGATAGCCGGGCAGGGTTTCCTCGTTGAGGTTCGGGGCAGCCTGCATGTTGTTGTTCACCTGCACCCAGTAGGCATTAATGTTGCCGTCTTTGAGATCACGATTTTGCTGTACCGCATGTGAGCCGAGCCAGCCCGGCAGCAAGCCTTCCGGCAGCTTCCATTTCTTTTCGCTAAATTTTCTATGCTCGGGATTGTCGACCACCATGTCGGCGGGAAGGCGATGGGAAAACGTGCCTACCTCTCTAGCGGTGCCGCAAGCGGAGGGCTGTCCTGTTAGAGAGAATGGGCTGTTGCCGGGGGTCGAGATCTTGCCGGTCAACAAATGCAGGTTGTAAATCATGTTGTTGGCCCATACACCACGAGTGTGTTGATTGAAACCCATGGTCCATAGCGACATGACTTTCCTGTCGGGGTCTGCGTAAAGCTCTGCCAGTTGCTCCAGCTTGTGCTCCGGGACCCCGCTCATTTTTGAGACTTTTTTTACATCGTAGTCGGCAACGAACTTCGCAAACTCATCAAAGCTCATGGGGGAAGACCCCCCGGCTGTCTCTACGTTCTGTGCCGCCTGTTGAAGTGGATGCTCGGGCCGCAGGCCGTAGCCAATGTCGGTGTTGCCGCGGCGGAAATTGATATGCTTGCTGACGAAATCCTTGTTGACCTTGTCATTCTGGATGATGTAGTTGGCGATGTAGTTGAGCATCGCCAGGTCGGTCTGAGGGGTGAATATCACCGGCAGATCAGCCAGCTCAAAAGAGCGGTGCTCGAAGGTGGACAGTACCGCCACTTTAACGTGCGGATTGCTGAGCCGACGATCAGTCAGGCGGGTCCAGAGAATCGGATGCATCTCCGCCATATTTGAACCCCACAGTACAAAGGCGTCGGCGTGCTCAAAATCGTCATAGCAGCCCATGGGTTCGTCGATGCCAAACGTTCGCATAAATCCGCCCACGGCTGAGGCCATACAGTGGCGTGCATTAGGGTCGATATTGTTGGAAAGAAAGCCAGCCTTGTAGAGTTTGACAGCTGCGTAGCCCTCCCACACAGTCCATTGTCCGGAACCAAACATACCCACACCACGGGGCCCCTTTTCTTTCAATGCGGCCTTAAATTTCTGTTCCATTATGTCGAAGGCTTCGTCCCAGCTGACCGGGGAAAATTCTCCATTCTTGTCGTATTTGCCATTGGTCTTACGCAGCAGTGGCTGTGTCAGGCGATCTTCGCCGTACATGATCTTGGAGAGGAAGTAGCCTTTGACGCAAGCGAGGCCCTTGTTGACCGGAGAGTTGATATCACCGTGGGTGGCCACAACCCGGTTATTGCGTGTAGCCACATTCATGCTGCAGCCGACACCGCAGAAGCGGCAGGGAGCCTTGGCCCAGGTCAGCTTGTTGTCTGTAGTAATGAGGTTGGTGGCACTTGTGGACGATGAAATGCCAGCGGCGGCCACCGCGGCGGCCACTGCGTTGGCTTTAATAAAACCCCTGCGCGTTGATTGCATGATGTTATACCTTATCTACTCGTCAATTTGGTGATAAGCCAGGCTCGCACTGATCACGCCGGCTGCGGTTTCAATTTCGCGGATGCATGACATCAGGTTTGATTCCCCCTGCGTCTGGATTAGCGCTACCAGTTTGCCGCAGGCATCCTGCTCGGGCACTTCTACATGCTCAATTGAGGCGATGGCGATCACTGTCGACGCTAGTTTTTCCGGTCGACACTGCACTACCATACTGGCGATGTGATAGCGCTCGGCAGCATCCCCACCCAGCAGATCGCGCTGATTCAGTCGCATTAGCCTAGCTTCCCGGGGGGCCGAAAATGGTCTGGCTCATCCAGATCACGAAGCCATAGCCACCCACCACCATCACTGAGAGGATGGGGGACAGGAAAACCACCAGCAGGATGAAAGCCCTTCGTTCAGATTTTTTATCAGTTTCTTCTTCGATCACTATTAGCTCCCTCACCGGTCATTCCTATGTTCTGTATGTCGATCAACAACAACGTTTACCTCAACCAAGTTTATGTCAGTTTGTCGAAACCGCCACGTGAAATGGAGGATTTTGGTCGGCACGGTAGAAAAATGGGTATGGAAGGCCGGTAAAGAGATCAGAACACCTGGCCAAATGGCCAATACCTTCTGCGATGCGAGACGGCCGGATAGATATTCGAATGGTAGGCAGGGCTTGCCAATCCCTTATTCCCTATGGCCATTTTCTTGATATTGCCTACCAAAAACGAAATCCCAGTGTGTACCGACAAACCCGTAGTTTATGCTACCGAATTCATGGTGACGCTGATGAAATCGGAAATACCTTTTCAAGCCTGCAAAGCCAGTCAGATTGCCGGCATCTACATCGAGCCGGAGAAAGAGCAGCTACGCTTTCGGCAGGTCGCTCCGCCTACGGCGGAAGAGCTCCACGTACTCCTGCATCGTATCACCCACCGCGTGGCCCGCTACCTGGACTGAAGTTCCTATAGCGCCGAGTCGAATTATCTCAAGTTATTCAAGCGCTTGGCTTGAAAGCCCGGTTTCGTGTTCTGTCTACACCTGGATCTGTTGGATCAGTTCAAGTGCCCGCCGTTGTTTTGGGTTTGCCGTGGTAATCACTTCAAAGGTGTGCGAGTCAGAGTCGGCACGTGGTGTGCGACAGGTATCGCGGACGATGGTCGATAGCTCGTCCATGAAGGTGGCGCCCAGTTCCAACACCTTGACAGTTCCCTCTCGTGATTACCTGCGCTAGATCAACGCAATGGATTGGTGCGCTCTTACAATGGTCGCGTCATAACAAGCATCGGGATCCCGCCATGCAACCCTTTTTACAAAGTCCCCCTAGCCGCCGGCCTGCTGGCTGTACTGGGGACTGGCACGATCCAGGCCGCCCCGACCGCCAATAGTGCCGGCCCACTTGAAGACATCGTGATTACAGCCAGCCGATTCGAGCAGCGTCTGTTCGACAGTCCCGCCTCGCTCAACGTGATCGACGAGTTGGATCTGTCACATTCCACCGCCTATGCCCTGGCCGATCTGCTGCGCGATGTGCCGGGCGTGCAGTGACAGATTCCGGCAATCATATATCCTCATTGGTAGATCCCATTAATGCGCTTTGCGAAAGCTTAGCGACGGTGTCAGGATGAATAAACTTCTCAATTAGAAGCCTTGCAGATGAGTTGACAATTTGCTGATCTGGACCGGTGTAGCCGATTCGACGAAACATTACACTGGCGGGACTAAGTGGAATGCTGTACCCACAAGCCTTTGGAGATTGAAACCATGAAGAAACTGTTAGCCGCCTGCATCGCGCTGCAGGCGATGAATCCTGTCGGGCTCGCCGAGGCGGACGATAGCTGGGGCGATGTGCTATCCCGGGCAGTTAAAGAGGGCAAGGCGTCGCTGGACTTCCGCTACCGTTTTGAGTGGGTAGACGAGGATGGCTTTGACGACGAGGCCGAAGCCTCCCTGATGCGATCCCGGCTCACCCTGGAATCCGGCAAGCTGCACGGCTTCACCGGCCTGATCGAAGCGGATAATGTCACCTCCATCGGCGCCAATGATTACAACTCCACCGAAAATGGCAAGACCGAGTACACGGTGGTGGCCGACCCCGAGGGCACCGAGATCAACCAGATCTGGCTCAAGTATTCGGGCGATGGATTTAGTGGAACCGGTGGCAGGCAGCGCATTAACCACGGCAACCAACGCTTTGTCGGCGGTGTGGCATGGCGCCAGAACGAGCAGACCTTTGACGGCGGACGCATCCAGTGGGATCCGCTGGACCAGCTCAAACTTGATTTCAGCTATATCTATAACATCAACCGTATCTTCGGTCCCGACGATGGCGTCAATCCGGCTGACCTGGAGGGGGATAATTTTTTCGTGCGTGCCGATTACCAACTCGCAGAGAATCACAAGCTGAGCGGCTTTGGTTACTTCCTGGATATAGACGACCAGGGCAGGTACGCCGCCGGCAAGACGGTCAATAATTCAAGTGATACCTACGGTATTGCGTACGCGGGCGAGTTTGACTGGCTCGCGCTCAATGCGAGCTTTGCCACCCAGTCCGAGGCGGGGGACAGTGAGCTGGACTACGATGCCGATTACTACATGGTCGAGCTGGCGGCGAAGTTCAAGTCGGTAACTATCAAGGCGGGCTATGAAGTACTGGCGTCAGACAACGGGGTTGGTTTTGCTACTCCGCTTGCCACCCTGCACATTTTCCAGGGCTGGGCTGACCTATTCCTGACCACGCCCGGGGACGGTATTGAGGATGCCTACGTTTCAGTGGAAGGCAAGCTGGGCCCAGTGAAGCTGGCGGCGATATACCACGACTTCCAGGCGGAATCTTCCAGTACCGACTTTGGCACCGAGCTGGACCTGGTGGCAAGCTGGCCCGTGAACAAGCAGTTCACGGTGCAGGCCAAGTATGCTGCCTTTGATACGGACGACAGCGTACGCTTCGCCGACACAGACAAGGCCTGGGTAACTCTGCAACTGAAGCTATAACAGCGTGAGCGAGCCACCAGCACGTCATTCACCCTGCAACTCAAACTATAGAACCGGAATCCCGGCAATCCAGGGGTGGGCCCACACGACTATTGCCATCACTACCAGGGTGAAGGCAATACTCACATCCTGTTTCGGGATGGCGTCTATGACTACCACGACAACCGACCACCCCGGTTTCAACGCGTCAAGGCGCCGGCCAAGAGCGAGTTGGAAGACCTGGTTCAGCAGATCACTCAACGCGTCGGACGCTGCCTGGAACGCCGGGATTGCTGGAACGAGATGCAGAAAGCGACTGACTGGACCTCGATCCGGCCGAAGACACCGATGCCATGCCCCAGATTCTGGGCAGCTCCGTCTCCTACCGCATCGCCGTCGGCCCGCAGCAAGGGCGCAAAGCCTTCATGACCCGCACCATAGGGCTGTCCCTCCCAATGGGATGGACTCCTCCTCACCTATCGGCATCGATGTGCCAAACTGGTACATGTGCCACCAGTTAACGGTGAAAATAGAGGAGTCCGCTATGAAGATTAGTCGAGTTGGCGTTGATTTGGCAAAAAGTGTTTTTCAGCTTCACGGGGCCGATGCCCACGGGAAAGCCGTGTGGAAGCGTAAGCTGTCGCGGGAGAAGTGGGTCACAGCTCTGTGTAAAACGGCGCCCGCTGGCTGTGAAGTGGGTATGGAGGCGTGTGCATCAGCCCACCACTGGGCCCGGCAACTTACTAAGCACGGGTACCAGGTAAAGTTGATTCCTGCCCAG
>JAPUKZ010000235.1 GCA_027295405.1 Gammaproteobacteria bacterium | reverse complement strand
GGGTGGTTTCCCCGGCGGAATCACGCCAGTGATGGTCCCAGTGCAGCGCCGGCGTCGCCCTCGGCGGGGTATGGCGCAGCACTACCTGCAGATCTGCCGGCGCGGGGCGCACCTCAGGGAGCTCTGGCAAGAGGATGTCGCTGGTTAGCAGCAGGTCAAATATCCGGTAGGAATTCAGCGGTCTTACTCCTGGCCTGCAGGCCACAAAGTCAGGATGTAGAGTCCGGGTGCACTGTGGCCAGAGAAATCAGCCCCGCTTCTTCAAGACTCGTCAACAGGCTCGCGAGGTCTTGTTCCAGCGTCTCCGATTCCACCTCATACTCCTGCAGCAGGGCATCGAAAACTGGCTGCAATTGCCGCTTTTCCTGCATGAGTTGCCACACCCGGGTACCGACCGCATCCAGGCCGAAGTAGGTTTCGCTGGCCATATCCAGAATGACGGTTTCCCCGGACACTTCCTGGAACAGGGCGTCCGGAGACAGGCTTACAGATTGCTTGAGATTCATGGCTGCGTGAGTTCGATTCTTCAGTACCGATTTTTCAGTACAATGGTACCGTGTATCTGGACGGAGGTGCTATAGGGTGTGGCGCAGTTTTGATTGGCGGGATCATTGGCTGGCTGTGCAGGCGGGGTCGCTCGCGTCCCTGCTTGAGCTACTGCTGCGGTGTACTAGTCTGCAGTACTGCCAACGGCTGCTGAAAGCCTTGCGACCTGCACCGGAGGCGGCTGATTCTGCGTTCCAGCCTGCGCTGGTCCACCACCTGGCTGATGTCATCGGTTTCGGCGCTCGCCGCTACACACCGTTCCCAACTGCGTGCCTGGCAAGGTCACTGTTACTGCAGCACTTCCTGGCCCGGCGGGGGATTGGTGCATCCCTTTGTCTTGGTACGCGTATCGATAAGGGTGAATTTTCTGCCCATGCCTGGGTGGAATATCTAGGCATGCCGCTGGGCGAAGGGCAAGCACCGAGAGAGCTGTACGCTCCTTTTGAGCAGTAGGGGGCATCGCTCAGGCGTGGGGTGTGGCAGTGGCAAGACCACACTCAGGGCCACCGCTTGGGGTAATCAAGCCCGGCGATAATTCAAGTGGAAATCACCGATTCCGGGGTAAGAATCGCAAGGTTCGCGCATAATTCTTGACATGCAACCAAAAGGTTGCATAATGGTTCTCATGTGTGATCCCATGCAGGCCGTATTCAAGGCGCTGGCTGATACACACCGGCGTCAGCTGCTGGACCGGCTCTGTGTGCAAGACGGGCAGACCCTGAATGAACTGTGCGAGGAGATGGCTATGAGTCGCCAGGCGGTGACCAAGCACCTTTCCCTTCTGGAGCAGGCCAACCTTGTGGTATCGGTGCAGCGGGGTCGTTTTAAACATCACTACCTGAACGCCGTTCCGCTACAGGAAATCGTCGACCGTTGGGTAGACAAATACCGCCAGCGCGAAGCAGATGCACTACTGACCCTGAAACAGCAAGTGGAGGTTTCCAATGACTGATCGTGACCATGTCTGCGTTATCTATATCCAGGCACCGCCGGAAGCGGTGTGGCAAGGTCTGACTTCGGCGGAGTTCACCCGTCGCTACTTTCACCAGACTGAGATTGAATCTGACTGGCAGCCGGGCAGTGAGGTGATTTACTACAATGCTGATCGCAGCATTGCCGTGAAGGGCGAGGTGCTGGAAGTGGAGTACCCGCGCCTGCTCAGTTTCACCTGGCATGTGCAGTATAATCCGGAGGCGCAAGCGGAAGGGGCGACCAGAGTGCGCTTTACCCTGGAAGCCGTAGAGGGCGCCACCAAACTGACGCTGATACACGACCAGTTCGTTGCAAACAGTGTTTTGATCGACAGTATTTCCGACGGCTGGATCGCCATTCTCAGCAATCTCAAAACCCTGCTGGAAACAGGTGAGGCGATGGCGGTGTCCTGACCCAGCAGCGATTAGTTGGGAGAAATAGGGGACGGAGCACGGTTTTCTCCTCGGCCAGGGCGCGACCCGCTAGCAGATCGGCCAACGCTGGCAATTTCTTGCAGTTGTGCCGGCATCAGCACCGCAATCTTGCCATACTCGAGCGAGATAATTCCCTGTACGCGCCACTGGTTGAGGAGTTTGCTCACCGCCTGACGGGTGGCACCGACCATGCTGGCGAGGTCTTGCTGAGTAAATTGCAGCTCCCAGCTGGCAAAGCCGCCGATTTCACCGCCGCTGAGATAACAGATGCGGCTGGCCAGCCGTTGTTCCAGTGGCCGCAGGGTGACGTCGGCATAGAAATTCAGCATGTGCCGCATCCTTCCACACAGCAATCGAGTCAGTTGTTGCGAAAATTCCGGATGCCGCCGGTACAGCGCATCAAAATCGGGCCGGGGCAGCTCCAGCAATTCCGTGCGTTCTACCGCGGTGGCGGTATTGGCCGCGGGCAGGCCGTCCAGCAGACTGATCTCGCCAAAGCAATCCCCATTGGAAAACAGGGCAAACACCACCTCCTTGCCATCCAGGGTCTGGTTGGTAATGCGAACACTGCCACTCACCACCTGCCACAGCGCCGCGTGCAGCAGTCCCTCGGTGTAAATCACCTCGCCCCTGGCCAACTGCCGTTCGCGCATGCGTTCGCGTGTCAGTTGCCTGATGTCTGCTGGCAGCTGGTCGATCCAGTTACTCCCGGTGTATGGCGCCGTCATCTGAATCTCCCTCCCAATACCTGCTATTGTAAGTGTAGCGGCCATTTGTTCGGCAAATGTCATCTGGATGGCAGATTTGGGGTTCTGGAGGAGTTATTCTGGCGCTCTGACTACCCACAGACAAAACTGATTAGAAGAATGGAGGCAGCATGAACACGACCACCAACGCCATAGTGATGAACCAGGCGGAGGAAATGCCATTTCCTCCCACATTTCCATCCCTGGAGGCCGAGCGGGAGGACCGCAAGCGCAAACTGGCCTCAGCATTCCGTCTGTTCGGCAAATTCGGCTTCGACGAGGGCGTGGCCGGGCACATCACCGCGCGTGACCCGGAATTCCCAGACCAGTTCTGGGTAAACCCCATGGGGATGTCTTTCAAGCAGATCAAGGTCTCTGACCTGCTGCTGGTTGACCACAGCGGTAATGTAGTCAAAGGCGAGGGCCTGCTCAATGGCGCGGCCTTTACCATCCACTCGCACATTCACAAGATGCACCCACGGGTAACCGCGGTGGCGCATTCCCACTCGGTGTATGGCAAAGCCTGGTCGGCCATCGGTCGCACGCTGGATCCGCTGACCCAGGATGCTTGTGCATTCTATAACGATCACGTGCTGTTCGATGATTTCACCGGCGTGGTTCTGGATATGGAGGAAGGTGAGCGCATCGCCGCGGCGCTGGGTGATAACAAGGCGGTGATCTTGCAAAACCACGGTTTGCTGACGGTGGGCACCACCGTGGAATCGGCGGCCTGGTGGTATATCACCATGGAGAGGACCTGCCAGGCCCAGTTGTTGGCGGAAGCCGCGGGCAAGCCGGTACTGATCGATCCGGAGAACTGCGAGATCACCTATAAAACCGTTGGCTCCGAGCTGGCCGGGTGGTTTCAATACCAGCCCTTGCTGAGCGTTATCAGTGCCGAACAACCCGATATGTACGATTAATTGAAACGGAGGACATCAGCATGAATGCACCCGCAAAAGCACAATTCAGGGCCATGACCGAGGGTACCGCGGAAGACTGGTCGATCATCGCCGAACAGGCGAAGAAATACTGGGCCGGTCTGGGCGGGCGGGTCCTGACTCACCTGCGCCTGCTGGACGGCGATTTCGGTGGCTTTCCTGTGGACAGGCTGGAGCACAGTCTGCAGACCGCGACCCTGGCGGCGGAAGCCGGACGCGATGAGGAGTACGTGGTCTGCGCCCTGTTACACGATATGGGCGATACCCTGGGTTCTCTCAATCACGCCGACCTGGCAGCCACCATACTGCAGCCCTTTGTCAGCGAGCAGAACCACTGGATGGTCAAACACCACGGAATATTCCAGGGTTATTACTTCTTCCACCACCTGGGCAAGGACCGGAATATGCGCGACCAGTTCAAGGATAACGAGCACTTCAACTACTGCGCCGAGTTCTGCCACAAATACGACCAGAAGGCCTGTGACCCGGAGTTTACGTCGATGCCTCTGGCGGAATTTGAGCCCATGGTGGAGCGGCTGTTTGCCGAGCCCAAACGCGCGCTGTACCTGTAGTGAGTCCTCGGCTTCGGTGAC
>JAPUKZ010000234.1 GCA_027295405.1 Gammaproteobacteria bacterium | reverse complement strand
GCAGGCTCTACCTGTTAACCGCTATCTGGCCCGGGTGGTCAGGTCATATTTCATTGAACCCGGGAACGGCTTTCACTGAGACAGGCAGATTACTCTTCCGTCGGTACGCTGGCTGTCGCGGCAACCTGCCACTTCCCATCTCGTTTCTGCCACAAATGCATGCTCCAGTGGGGATCAGGCGTGCTGGAACTGTGGACCATCACAGCCAAATCTTTACCAAGGAATCGGACTTCATAGTCCCCGGCAACATACGGCCCCGTCGGGGCATCGCCGCTCGCCGCATCTTTTAGCAACTGTGCCTTGTCAGCCAAGCCACTTGAACCCAGTGCCAGAATGTCGTCTGCAAGCAGGGCCTTGAGTGGCTTTGGCCCCTGAGCTTCACCCCACTCCTTATCCAACTGCACCAATACATCGGTCTCATCTGCGTTGGCAACTGGTCCGGTCAAGATCAGGAAAAACACACAAGCAATCAGGGTCTTAGTATTCATGGTTGTCTCCATTTTGGTAGTCCTCTGCCGATTGGTCACTAGATACTAGTCCAGCAATTCCAGTCGCGCCAGTATCAGGGCCGGGCAGCCCGGTATCACGAAGGTCCCGTTGTGGTAGATACTGATGAAAGACACTTCACACCCCCCAACCGCTTCGTATGCTAGCCTGAGCTGATGAAAGAGCGGCCCATGAAAGTGGGCTAATTGTACTTTTCGCCGCCTTGACGGCTACGGGTGTCGGCACCGCCGAAGAGTACCGCCCTTCAGACATGACACAGGTCGTTCTGCCGGGGGAGGGCAACCCCAACCCCGTGCCAGAACGATCCGGCACGCTTTTCTGACCCATTTGCACTGGGACCACTCCGCCGGTTTCCGGACCTGCTGCCGACACCGCTGTCGGTTACGGTTTTACCACGCCGGATCGGGTACTAGTGATTTCGTGAGACACCAGCTACTGCCCGGTCATCGCCACCATGGCAAAGGGTGCTGACATTCTGCTACACGAGGTTTACTCCTCTGCGAGTCACAGTCAACTGCCTGCGGACTGGGCTGCCTATCACGCCAGCTTCCACACCTCCTCCGCGGATTTGGCGAAACTGACACGCCCGGCTTGACTGGGCGATCAAAAATCATACACTGCGCCCAGCTTTTCAATGGGTAAAAACATGAGCAGCAACAAAGTCGGCTTCGTCTCCCTGGGGTGGCCCAAGGCGCTGGTGGATTCAGAGAGAATTCTCGCCCAGCTGAAAATGGACGGTTACGATATCGTTCCCTCCTCCGCGGACGCCGATGTGAACCTGCAACCCGGCGACTTGGTCGAGGCTGTGGTTGATTCGGCAGTTGATTCAGCAGATGAGTACGACCTGTGGGCCGGCCCCCGCCCGGCTGGCGAAAACGGGCAACACTGACCCGCCCCCGGCATGAACCTGATTCTGTTCAGCGCCGCTGACAAACTTGATGACAAGCGCATACGTCTCGCCGATGCGCGCCTGCAACACCTGCGTAAAGTGCTGGACGCCAATGAGGGCGATGCCCTGCGGGTGGGTGAAATCGGCGGGAAAATGGGCTGCGCCCAGTTACTGTCACTGGCGGAGGATGAGGCCGTGCTGGAGGTGACGCTGGACCAGGAACCGCCAAAAAAACTGCGCTTGACCCTGGTCCTCGCCCTGCCCCGCCCGAAAATGCTGCGTCGGATTTTGCGCAGTGTCGCCGAACTGGGCGTACCCGAGCTACACCTGCTCAACAGCTACCGGGTGGAAAAAAGTTACTGGCAGACACCGGTACTGCAGGACGCCACCGTGCAGGCGTATTTTCTGCAGGGTTTGCAACAATCCCGCGACACCGTGTTGCCGCGTCTCACCCTGCACCGGCGCTTCAAGCCCTTCGTGGAAGATGAGCTGGCCGGGCTGATCGGTGGGCGCCGCGCGCTGCTGGCGCAACCGGGGAATTATCCGCCCTGCCCGGTGGGTGCCAATAAACCCACGCTATTGCTTATCGGCCCTGAGGGTGGATTTATTCCCTACGAAGTGGAAAAACTGCAACAGGTCGGTTGTGAAGCAGTGAGCCTCGGGCCGCGAATCCTGCGTGTGGAAAACGCGGTTACCACGCTGCTTGCCCGCCTCGGTGCAGATTGAATCAGGCTCCGACCCGGGCTCCGCTATATTCCTCGCGCACAACCATCAGCCACAATAGGAACAACAGGGACAGAGACTCAAAACACATGGCAAACACGCTGTAAGCAGAGAAGTCACCGTGTATCAGTGCCAGGCTGACTCGCGGCACCGCAAGGCCCGCAAAAATAAACAGCAAGGCCATCAGTGCACCACCCCGGTAACGCTCCACCCAGGCGCCCAGCGCGCACAATACCCCCACCGCGGTTTGCATACCGCCGTACATGGCCTGCAATTCGATGACGCCAGTGACTGTTGTTGCCGTGAGTCCGGCAACCTCGGACAGCATTTGTGGCTGCACCAGACAGTACAACCCATAAGGAATAAACAGCAGTGCCTGAAAACCCAGAAATATCCTGGCTACCATACTTCTTCCTCCCGAATCGCCGATTTCATCACCAGCATGTGGATCACCCCAAATAGAAAGACATTGAGCAGGTGCCAGGCGGGTGAACCCGGCGCCTGTTTGATCAAGTCCCGATAGCTCACACATTCCAGCAGGTGTACAGCCACCAGCAGCACCAGCAGCCCCTGGCTGATGTTGGCACCCAGGGTCAGCGGCTGGGTGATCGCCACCCACGCCAGTAACAGGTAGAAGACCAGGGTACCGACCTTGATCCAATCAGTACGGCTCATGGTTTTCTCCTTTTTATCACCCCGACTCAGCCATCACTGCTAGCATATTCCACTTCCTCCAGTTCCGCCGCCAGCGTCTCGCTTAAAAACTGGCTCGCCGCCGCACGCTCTTCCACGCTGCGGGCGAATTGGCTCTGGAAGAAACTACTGACCACCACACTGGTGATCATCTGTTGCCGCAGGGGGTTCATGGCCGGCGGCAGAGGATCCATCTGACACAGCTCATACTCGGCTGTGTAGTTAATCCCCTGCTCGGGGGTACCCAATAAATCGTACCAGGGTTCCTCCATGTCATTCTCGATATTGTGTAGCACGGTGTAGCAGCCGATGGAATCCGGGTTGCTGAGCCAGCGCAGCGGTGCCGACGGGCCGGCGAAACCAGTGTGGGAACCACGGCGCACCGTCACCAGCTGACTGCCGGGAATCAGTTCCAGTACCGGTAACGCATTGCTGCGCCAGGGCACCAGCGCGTCAATATCAGCGGCCAACATCAGGAACGGCACCCGCCGGCCGCTGAAAAAACCCTCGGTGAACTGGGCGGTGGGTCCGGCGATAGACAGGGCCGCCTTGATACGCGGATCACCCATGGTGGGGTGGAAGGTCACCAGAGTGGTTGTCATGCCGCCCAGTGAAATCCCGGTAACCCCGATCCGCTCGGGGTCGACCAAGCCTTCCAACGTGTGGCCCGGCTGCGTGGACTGGGCGATAAGCGTATCGATCAGGAAACTGACATCCCCGGGTTGGTTAACCACATCTTTCACGCTGGGTCGGCCCGGCGCATAGAAATTGGTGAGTGGATAGTCTACCGCCACCACCACATAACCCAGGCTGGCCAACTGTTTGCCCAGGTACTCTCCACCCTCGCGCATGGAGGAAAAACCGTGGCTGTATACAATCAGCGGATAGGGACCCTGGCTGTTATCCGCCGGATGCCAGACTGTGCCCACCATGCGCCGCACCGGCTCACCGGGAAAATCGTCATTGGCATCGGTACTGCGGCTTTCATCAATAAACTCTTCGTCGTATTGCTGCACCGAGTGTGGTCCCGGTAACAGGCGTGCGGCACTCTCTGAACTCTCGGGGAAGGGCTCCGGTTGCCGGCCAGTGCTCAGTACCAGTAGCACCAGCCCGATCACCAGCACCAGGCCAAGCAGTATTTTGAAAACTCTATGCATAGGCTTCAGGGTCCAGTCGGCGCATTTCCGCCTCAACCCAGGTCTCCACTTCTTTCATCAGTTCGTCGGGTTCACGGCCCGCCGACGGTATGGGCCTGGCTATGGATACATCAATGATTCCCGGGCTGAGACGGAAGGTGCGCCGCGGCCAGCATTTTGCTGAACTGACTGCGATGGGTACCACGGCAGCGCCGGTGGCCACCGCCAGACGGGTGGCGCCGGATTTGTAGTTACCCTGCTTGCCGCGCGCGGTACGCGTGCCCTCGGGGAACATTATTATCCAGACTCCCTTTGCCATCAGCAGCTGACCCTGCTCGGCCACCTTGTTCCAGGCCTCCGAGTGCTTACTGCGATCAATATGCACCATATCCAGCCGCCCGATCGCCCAGCCAAAAAACGGAATCATCAGCAGTTCCTTCTTGAACACAAAAGCCAGCGGGTGCGACATCATGGCCGGGAGGGCAAAGGTCTCCCAGGTTGACTGATGCTTGGGGCAAAGAATAACGGGATCCAGGGACCCGGCAGCGGGCAGGTTTTCCATGCCCTGCACGCGGTACTGCACTCCCGCTATCCAGCGCGCACTGACTACCACCAGGTTTAACCAGGCCTTTGCCACCCGGTACGCAGAGACCCTGCTAAAGACGGACAGCAGTAACAACACCACCGCGAAGGGGATCAGGGTCAACACCAACCACAGAAACCACAGGGCGGAACGAATCACGCAGCCGCCTCCTTCAGTTGCTCACCGCGATGCGCCTGCAGGAACTTGTCAATCTCGACGAACGCGTCCTGGGCCTCGGGCAATTCCCGCACAAAAATCTGCCAGACATGGACCATATGCTGCCAGGTCTGCAACTCTGCCGGCGAACCACTGGCCCTGGCCTTGTTCACATAGCGCACCGAGTCATCCAGCAGCATCTCCCCCAGGCTGGCCTGTACCAGAGTAGGCGGCAGCCCGCCGAGATCACCCAACACCGGAGATACCCGGGGATCAGCCGGATTGATACGATTGCTAAACCATCCCATCCATTGCAACAGCCACCTGGGCACGCGATTGATCTTGCTCAGCAGGGGTCCCAACATATAGTCAGTTTTCTCATTGGTCTTGAAGCTGCCGCCGCCCAGGGTGGAATCCGTAGCCGGCGACAGGGCAACCACCGCATTGGGTGCGCGCAGGCCCTGGTCCCGAATCCAGGCACTCAGGGACAGGGTGAGATTGCCGCCGGCTGAATCGCCGGAAACGTATACCGTTTGCACTGGCAGCTTGCCGTCTGGTGCATTCTCCAGCAACCAGCGGTAGGCCATGCGGCAATCGTCGATGCCCGCCTGTCGCGAGTTTTCCGGCATCAGGCGATAGTCCAGCGACAACACCGGACCTCCCGTCAGTAGCGCATATTTTGTCGTAATCGCGCGATGACTCAGCGGGCTACCCATCACGAAGGCGCCGCCGTGGATATAAAGCGTACGGCAACTGCTGTCACTATCGGAAGGCACCAGCCACTCGCCCTTGAACCCGGTACCGGTGAGCGGGATGATTTCCCCGTCGAAGGTCACATCTTCCCCCATGGAATCGAGATACTCCCGGGTCACCTGCAGGCGCTGTTTGCGGGACACGCCCTCACCCATGCCGGAGAGCTGCCCCAGGGATTGCACCACCTTATGGTGCTCAGCACTGGGCTTAGTCTGCTCTACCAGTGGCTGTGGGGCCGGTGAGTCGTACGCGCTGAGGTCCTCTCCGCTGAGATAAAACCGGGTAACAGCCCAAATCACAAAAACTGCAAACAGCAACCAAAACATCCACTTTGCTCCTTAACTGAAAATCGCTGGGAGGGTATACCTCAAAACTACAGTATGATGCAATGTCAGCGATAATCCGGCGGAGAAAAGAGCATGCACTGGACTTACGAAAAAGGCTTGCACGAGCTGGGCAACGGCAGCTATGCCTGGCTGGCGCCCGATGGCTCCTGGGGTTGGAGTAACGCCGGTTTGATCACCGATGGCGAGGAATCGCTGCTGGTGGATACCCTGTTTGACCTGGAGCTGACCCGGGAGATGCTGGCCGGCATGCGCGCTGCCGTTCCCGCCGCAACCGCCCGCTTTGACACCCTGGTCAACACCCATGCCAACGGCGACCACTGCCACGGCAACGAATTGGTCACTGGCGCGGAGATCATCGCCTCCACCGCCGCCGCTGAAGAGATGAACGAACTGCCGCCGGAGGCCCTGGCCGCCTTCGTCACCATGGCGCGGGAACTGGGGCCCGCTGGCGAATATTTCCTGCATTGCTTTGGCCAATTCAATTTCGAAGGGATCACCTTCACCCCGCCCACCAAAACCTTTAGCGGTGAGATGCAGATAGCAGTGGGCGACAAGACGGTCCAACTGATTGAGGTGGGCCCCGCCCACACCCGGGGAGACGTTCTAGTCTACTGCCCGGCGGACAAGACCGTGTTCACCGGCGATATCCTCTTCATCGAGGGCACACCCATCATGTGGCAGGGTCCGGTTGCCAACTGGATAGCCGCCTGCCAACGCATTGAAGCCATGGACGTGGATACCATCGTGCCCGGCCACGGCCCCATTTGCGACAAATCCGGCGTGGTGGCAGTGCGACAATACCTTGAATTTGTGCGGGATGAAGCCCGCACCCGCTTTGATGCCGGGCTCAGCGCCCGGGAGGCAGCACGGGACATCGAGCTGGGCCAATACAGTGCCTGGAGTGATCCTGAGCGCATTGCCGTGAATGTTGACTGCCTCTACCGGGAGTTCGATGACGAGTCAAAAGCCACTGATATTCTTGAATTATTCACCCGTATGGCCGAACTGGCGGGCTATTCTCAAGAGAACAGTGGAGTAAGCTGAGCAAAAGCGCTGCAACCGTTCAAGTCCTATGACAAGCTCGCTCGCCTGTGCTAGCGTACGCGGCCTATGCGCAAGCTTTCCTACGCACTATTTCTGATTCTGGCACTGGGCCTGATTTACCTCGGCCTGCAGACGAACACCCCACCGGATTCGACGGCCCCCGAGTCAGCAGACCTGGCAGTCGCGCAAACCGGGGCCGGTGAGGCGGGAGCATCGGCAGTTCCTTTCGTGACCCATACGGAAACCACAGCTGCAGAGGAGGCCGAGCAGGAACTTATTGAAACCCTGGCGCTACTCGCAGTGCCCCATTTCCGGGACTTTGACGAAATGGTGTCCGCCCGCGTCGTACGCGCCCTGGTCGTGTACAGCAAGACCTCCTACTTTCTGGACGGCGTGGTGCAGCGCGGCCTGTCTTATGATGCCCTGCGGGAATTCGAGAGCTTTATCAACAAAAAGCTGAACATCGGTGTGCTCAAGATCAATGTTATCTTTCTGCCGGTCACCCGGGACCAACTGCTGCCCGCCCTGCAGAAAGGCCTGGGGGATATCGCCGTCGCCAACCTGACTATTACCCCTGAGCGACGCCAACAGGTAGATTTCTCGACACCTTCCATGCGTAACGTCAGCGAGATGCTGGTCACCAGTGCCGCTAGTGGCCTGCAACCAGGAAACCTGGACGAACTTGCAGGCATGGAGATTCATGTCCGTGAATCCAGCAGTTACTACCAGAGCCTGTCGGAGCTGAACGAGGCACTACACCAGAAAAACCTGCGGCCGGTGAATTTGGTACTGGTGGATGAAAACCTGGAAGATGAGGATCTGCTGGAAATGGTCAACGCCGACCTGATGCCAGCCATCGTGGTCGATTCCCACAAGGCCACTTTCTGGCGCCAGATTTTCGAGAACATCCGCCTGCACGAACATATCCAGCTGCGCAGCGGCGCCGAGATCGGCTGGGCGTTTCGCCAAGACAGCCCCGAACTGAAAGCAGTGGTGGATGAGTTCATGCGGGGCAACCGCGCCGGAACGCTGCGCGGCAATGTGTTGCTCAAGCGCTACCTGAAGAATACCAGGTATGTGCGCAATTCCCTGCAATCCCACGAAATGGAGCGGTTTAACGATACCGTGCACCTGTTCCGGAAATACGCCTCAGAATATGATTTTGACTGGCTGATGGTAGTAGCCCAGGCCTACCAGGAATCGCGGCTTGATCAGGGCGCCCGCAGTCATACCGGCGCGGTGGGCATCATGCAATTGCTGCCCAGTACCGCAGCCGATAAAAACGTCAATATCCAGAATATCGAGGACATCGAGAACAATATTCACGCCGGCATCAAGTACCTTCACTTTATCCGCAAGCGCTACTTCGAAGAGGAAGAGATGAGCGAAGTGAATAAGACCCTGTTTGCTTTTGCCGCCTACAATGCGGGCCCGGCGCGGGTGGCAAAACTGCGCAGGGAAGCCAGGCAGCGCAATCTGGACCCGGATATCTGGTTTGAGAATGTAGAGATAATCGCAGCGCGGCGCATTGGCCGGGAGACGGTGCAGTACGTAAGCAATATCTACAAGTACTGGATCGCCTATCAGCTGAGCCTGGATAAGATCTCCAGCTCAGTCGAACTCAGCAGCCGCCTTTAGACGCTCCAGCAAAACCTCGTCCACGTCAAAGTCCGGGTAGCGTTCCCGGAATTCCAGGAAGGCATCCTGCGCGGCCAGCTCCTGGTCCTCGTGTGGTCAAAAAACTCATGCGGCCTCGAGATAATAATATCGCAGGGCACTGACAAGTTAACTCGAATTGCGCCCTTTTCGTGTCGGAAAATGACCATCCAGCAACCAAAAATCAATGGCTTAGCGCCCACTGACACCAGTCTATTCCAATACTGAAATGAGCCTGGAATCCGAGGGTAGAGGATCCGCCTGATCAGGCCACTTCCTCCGTCCAACCTCCAACCGCATCTGCCCTGAGGTTCGATAGTGCTCAGCTGAGACCAGGTGCCCGCCAAGGTTGAACAGGTTGTACACAGCAGATTGAACTCCTAGAAATCGCTGTACCTGGTGCACCGACTTGAATCGTCGCATGCCCCGCTCCCGGACCTACCAAAAACCAATAACTTACACGACGAATCGGCGCCTAAACCGGGTCAAATGTGCACGCCGATTGACACCTATACCGCGGAGTTCGCTCGAACGGGCAGTAGTCTGCGCGGGGTATCGATGATAATTTGCCTGAGAATTTTTTTCTGGTAACCGGATAGCTGGCGCATGCTCTCCAGTGCCGGGAACCGCACAAGCACCTGCACGATGTCCTGGATCAGCGCCATGCGTGGAAGACCCCGGTAGATGCCCAGGTATGACCCGACCATTGCGGTCAGCGATCGCGTCAAGTGCATATAATCGGCGCGAATGACGATGCCCTGGCGGCTGATGGTGGTAGCCAGGTTGATCGCCAGCTCCGCACGCTTGATCAGGCCGTCCTGGCCCTCCTTGTAGAGCGTCAGGAGAAAATCGTAACCGAGGGGCTTGATACCCGCATCAGCCAGGGTTTGTTCCACCAGTTTGGTGAGTTCGTTGCGCGAGGCGGCCATCTTCTCGGCGTCCGACCCGAGTTCGATCATGGCATCGACGATGGCTTCGGCATCACCGGCAAGAACGGACTGGAAATACTTGAGCGCCGGCTTCCAGATCGTACTTATGTCGACCGTATTGCCCCAGTCGATAAAATACAAGCGCTGCTGTTCGGTTACCAGCACGTTGCCCGGATGCAGGTCGCCGTGGAATTCACGGTAGACAAAAAGATGTAAGATGACCGTGTGCAAGAACATCCGCCCGACCTTGCGCCGCGAACGCCTGGCTTTGCGTCCGCCCTGATGCGGAAAAGCGCTGTTGAGGCTGGCTGCCGAATCGACGAACTCCATCTCGATAATACGCCGTGTGCGCTGGTAAACCATGGGTACGTGCCAGCCCTTGGTAACGCGGGCCCGTTGGGCAAAGCGGGCCTGATTCGCCGCTTCCGCTTCGAAATCCAGTTCCTCGCGGAACCCTTCTACGAATACATCGACCTGATCGAGCCAGGAGGAGAAAAACGGCGACAGTTTGGAGTGCGGCGCCCAGTACTGACTGCTGAGGATAGCCAGTTTGATGACTGTTTTTCCTATCAGGAACTCCCGCTCCAGGTTGTGCCGGCCTACTTTTACCACAACCGGCATCAACAGCTGCCGCCCCTTCTTGTTGACCAGCGGCTTTTGTGCCAGATAGATTGATGCGATGGAGCCCGACTTCAGTGGTTTGGTGGCATCGAAACCATA